>CAJZGD010000224.1 GCA_915275065.1 uncultured Corynebacterium sp.
GGGGCGCGGCGCCCCCGCCGTGCGCATGCTGCCTGAACTCATCACCTACCGTGACCTCATTCACCAACACCAGGGCCACGAACCCGCCCTCGTTGGTATCGCCGAATCTAACCTCAGCCCCGTCCACTTCGACCTCAATCGGGACCAACGCCACCTCATCGTCATCGGCGACTCCCAAACCGGCAAAACCTCATTCCTCAAAAACATCATCGCCGAGGTGTGCCGCGGTAAAAAATCCCGCTTCGCAGTCTTCGGTATTGTCGACCTGCGCCGCTCTCTACTGGGATTCCTCACCGACGACGACCCCCAGTTCGGCGGCTATGCCGGCATGCGCGCCGGGGTGACCCCGCTGGTTGAGGGCATTAAGGGGATTTTGGACAGCCGCCTGCCGCCCGATAATGTCACCGTGGAGCAGCTCAAGAACCGTTCCTGGTGGTCGGGTCCGGAAACCTACCTGGTGATTGATGATTTCGACATGATTGAGGGCAGCGGCAACCCGCTGAAACCGTTGGTTCCCTACCTGCCGCAGTCCGAGGATCTGGGCCTGCACATTATTGTGGCCCGCCGCAGCGCTGGCGTGTCGCGCAGCTCGTATGATCCGGTTATGCAGGGGCTGCGGGAGGCCGGCGCGAACGGGATCCTGCTGTCCGGTGACCGCCAGGAGGGTTCCGTGTGGCCGAAAGTGTTTTTGAAGAAGCTTCCTCCGGGCCGGGCCCAATGGGTGACGCGCTCCGGTAAGCCCCAAATGGTGCAGCTGGCTTTCTACGATCAGGAGGGCCGCAATGGACTTTAATCGACATGGTGTTCCTGGCTGCTCCATCAACGACACGTACGAACATTTCATCGACACATGGCGGGATGTGACCCTCACCGAGGATTGTATCCGCGGCACCGTGACCCTGAATGGCAACGACTATTACGCCGTGGCGGACCTGGACCCGGTGACTGGGGAAACCGTGCTGCTGGACCTTAATTTCCCCGAGCATCGGAACGACGAGTGGGACACCATCGAGGGCATTGAGCTGCAGACCTGTTCGGCCCGGTTGCTCGCCGCCCGGCTGTCCCACCTCGACCCGCCCGCCTACTTCAACCCGCCATGTGTGGAGTGGCCGAAGGCGCACATGGCATTCTTCGTTTTCGAAGACGTTCCCCGCACCATTTGCTGGTACAAAGCTTGACGACGCCATAATCCCCACGGTTGTATGACCCCACTAGGAAGACGACCGTGGGGCCTTCTCGTAGCCACCTATATGGGAAATCTGACCAATTTTTATAGTTTAAGGTTTTAGGGCATAAATTCGTGTGTAAAAATTAAATTTGTCATGCCATATATCCCGGCAAGATGCTTGTTGACCTCGACAACCAAGCTATAAATATGGATATCAGAACAACTATGCAGCGGTAAATGGAAATCTAAATGCCTTCTAAAAAGTCAATAATAAATTCGAACCGCATCCCAAAAATAAAAAATTGATAGGTACATTGTAGTGATAGCGCAAGAGATGGATGGACGATTCTTTGAGGAGGACGTTGGTGGCCGAACAAGTTCTGGAAAGGTCTATAGAACTCAACCCAAATGTACCTAGACCAAACTTCCTGTGGTACATCAGCCTGCCACTGGCGCCCTGGAAATTCATTGACACCCATCCCGCGCATGCTGATGCGTGTATTGATCGGTTATCAGGGGATTTTGTTCCTGGTATGCGGTTGCGTGCCGGGGATAGGAAGGTCGTTCGGCGTAGGTTGGGGGAGGTTATTGCCGCTGCACAGGAGGCTGGGGTGCTCTTGGGACTAGTGCTGCCTGGGGTATTAGAGTCGGGAGAGGTGTCGTCTGCTGCGGTGCTATTGCGGTGGCACAGTGTGGCCCCGGAGCGCGCATGCGTGGATCCGGTGATTTCGAAGTTTTCTCGTGATAATCCTCAGGTAGAGACCCTCGACGGGGGCGGCGAGTTTGTGATAGTGGAGCGAGAATCGGTTGCTGGTTCCGTGACAGATCGTCGCAAGGTGTTCCACGTGGAGGGGTTTGTGCCGGTTGTAGGCTCGTCATGGTTTTTGGTGGTGAGCGCGTCGGTTCCCGAGGCTGAGATGGTGAGTGATGTGCGGGCCGTGGTGGAGCGGATGATCCGTTCCCTTCGGGTATACCCGGATATCACCGACCAACCATTGACCCAAGAGTTTGGTCATGAGGCCGGGGACGCGTATTTCACGCCAGACAGTGCAGTTCTAGTAAGTGAAGGAGTTTAATTGTGGGCGATCATATCCAAGTTCCCATGACGCATCTGCACGAGATAGCCACCAAATTTGCGTCGATGAAAGCAGAATTGGATGGCACCGAGCAGAGCGCCACGGAACTCCATGGGGTGGATGCCAACGACGGCCACCTCGTGGCCACCGCTGTTACCGATTTCCTGGCTGAATGGAAGCAATCCCGGAAGACCCTCAACGAGAACGTTGGTATCCTGGGTGAGGTTTCCGGCAAGATCGCCGATCTGGTGATCGGGTTCGACACGGATGTGTCGAAGTCTATTGGCGATGCCGCATCAAAGATGAAGGAGAACCAATAATGGCTCAAGACTATTTTGCATTTCGGGACTCGACGGCGGATTCGGTTGGCTCCAATATTTTGGCGACAATGAACGAAATCAAGCAAACATTGGCCACGAACCGAACGGCAATCAACAATCTTAAACCCGAGTGGGTATCTGTCGAGGCTGATGCATATTACGAAGGCATCTCCAAATGGAACGAGGGGGCCGATGGGCTTGCCGACGTCCTCGACAATGTGAAGCAAACCCTCCTCGGGGTGAAAGACGGTACGGGGGACGTCAAAAAATCCATCGGGGAAATCCTCGATGCAACTAAATAACCCAGAAACCCTGAACGAAAGGAAATAATCATGGCAGGTCAAGAATCTTTGTCAGTGGAGCATGGTGCGGTCAGCTCCCACGTGTCTTCACTCCAAGCCCACCACAGCACCTTGCAGGGCCAATCCAGCAAATTCCTCTCGGCCATCGAGCCGCTCAAAAACTCCTGGAAGGGCGATTCCGCTAACGCATGGGACGAAATGACCAGGGCTTGGAACGAGAACATGACGAAGGTCACCCAGGCGCTCGACCAATTGACCGGTCGCGTCGACGAGGCTGGTAAGGCCTACACCCAGGGTGAACAAGACCAAACCTCCGCCTTGCAGCAGCGGTTCGCTGGCATGCAATTCGACGAGGGCAACATTCTGTAGGAAAGGATAAAACTCATGAGTGTTTTTTCTTATAACAATTCGGATGCGGACAACGCAAGCGGCGACATCAAGAACGTCATCAGCGAAATCGAAGGCACCCTGACCGACATGGATGGGGATATGCGCAAGCTGGGCGCTGCCTGGGAAGGCAGTGAACAGGAAGAATACCAGCAGATTCACGGCAAGTGGTCGTCCTCGGCCCAGAATATGCGGGGCATTCTGGAACAGATCAGGGGAGCACTGGACGAAAACTCTTCCAACGTTTCCGAAATGCGCGGCCGGGCATCCAACGCCATTAGCGGCCAGTAACGAACACAGGTAATCAATAACTTCTAGCAGCAAAGGTGACGCATCGTGCCGGTTCTCCCACTTAAGCCCTTCCTGGCATACAAAGAAAGCGAATTCAAGATTGGCGGAAACACCGCTGAAGTGTTTGATTTCGCCCGGCGGTGGAAAACCTTTGCCGATAATGCGCTCACCTGTGCTAGCAACCTGCGTTCCATTAACGACGGTGGCTTCCTCGGCAGCGAAGGCGACAGGTATAAGCAGCTGGTGAACAGCGAATTTCCGTCGCACTTGACGACGACCGGGGAAGCCCACAACGGCGTGAGCACGGCCGTGCACCAATACGCCGAAGCCCTCACCACGGCCCAAACCAAGATGAACACGCTCATCACAACGGCCTCGGTGAACCATGCCGCGGTGCAGACCGCGGTCGCGAACTACAACACGTGCGAAATCAACCTGGCCCGCGCCGTAGTGACCGCCCAGGCTGCCACCACAACGGCGG
>CAJZGD010000225.1 GCA_915275065.1 uncultured Corynebacterium sp.
AACCGCCGACCCACCGCCTGCCTGAAAACCCCAGGAGGCGGTGCGACCGTTTCCCAATTAGCCTTCCCGAACCGGCAGCTTCCGGTCAAAAACCAGCCCGAGCACCCCAACACAGGTCAAACACACAGTAATCACCATAATGGTGGGATCCGCCTTCCCCGTTAAGGTATTACCAAGGAAAACCGTGGCAATAGTACCCGGGGCCGACCCGACCAACGTGGCCACCGTAAACCCCACAAGCGGAACCGACGTCAACGCCGCCGCATAATTCAACACCGAAAACGGCACACCAGCAATCATCCGCAGCGATGTCACCGCCAACCACCCCCGGGCCCGCAACCTGGCATTAATCCCCGCAACCGCCGGATGCGCCAACCTAGGCGCCATCCAATCCCCCAAAAAATACCGCACCACGCTGAGTGAAACCGCGGCAGAAACCGTGGTCGCCGTCAGCGCCACCACGATCCCCAACCATGGGCCAAACAACACCCCCGAACTCAACGTGAAAATCGTCCGCGGAATCGGAAACTGCGTTACCACCACATAACCAAACACAAACACCATCACAAACCACCGGCCCGTCCCCGCAGCCCACGCATTCATCGTGGCCAAAGACGGCACCTTCACAGTAAACGTGATAATAATCATGCCGACCACAAGCAACCCGGCAACAAGCTTCCGCCACAGCGGCCAGCTGCGGATACTCGCAGCCGCATCACGCATAACACCAACACTAAAGTCCCAAATGGTTCGCACACCGAAATCCTAGTCAAATAACCCCCAAAACCACAGTGGCATAGGGTTAAAATAGGTGAAGGCTGTGCGCGTCACCCCACATAGGGTGATAAACGCAGCACATCAGTAACTGTTCACCGCGTAGTTTCCCTGAAACCAAGGCTGTTGCTCACATCACACCTTTCACCGTTCATGGAAGCTACCTCAAAAGGGGAGTGGGACCCACTCGTGACTGACGCACCAAACACCTTGATCGAGAAGCAACAAGCCTGGTACAAGGCCGTTGCCGGAGTGTTCGCCCGCGTCCAAAAAAAGGATGTCGCCGACATCCCCCTGGACATCTGGCAAAAACTCATTAAAACCACCTACGATGGCATCCCCATCAATCCGCTCTACAACCGAGCCGACGAACTCGACGAAGCCGCCCTGCCCGGCGTCTTCCCCTACCGGCGCGGCGCCGCCGGAGTAGGCCAAGAAAACCAAGGCTGGGGAGTCGCCGAATCCTTCGACGAAAAATCCACCAACCAACAAGTCCTTGACTCGCTCTACAACGGCACCACCAACCTCGTCATCCAGGGCAGCGCCGACATCGCCACCCTGCTCAACGGGGTCTACCTGTCACTATGCCCCGTGCGGCTCTTCGCCGGAGTCCGCACCGTCGAACAGGCGAAAGCCCTCTTCGCCGTCGCAGACAGCCAACAAGAAACCCCCCAACTCATCGAACTCGGCGCCACCCCCCTCACCTCCATGGTCAACGGCGGCGCCACCATCAGCCTCGATGACACCATCGAACTAGCCAAACAAGCCGCCCAACGCGACAACACCCGCGCCATCCTGGTCGACGCCGTCACCTTCTCCAATCAGGGTGCTACTGATGCAGAAGAAATCGGCCTCGCCCTCGCCGCCGGAGTCGAATACCTCCGCGCCCTCACCGACGCCGGATTCACCGTCGAACAGGCACTCGATCAAATCTCCTTCCGGTTCGCCACCACCGACGAACAATTTGCCCAGATCGCAAAATTCCGGGCAGCCCGCCAGCTCTGGGCCCGCGTCGCTGAAATTGTCGGCGCCCCCGAACACGGCACCTGCCCCCAACACGCACTCACCGCCCCGGTCATGTTCACCCAACGCGACCCCTGGGTCAACATGCTCCGCTCCACCGTCGCAGCCTTCGCCGCCGGTGTTGGCGGCGCCACCGACGTGGAAGTGCTCCCCTTCGACTGGGCCATCCCCGGCGGACTGCCGAAGACCTCGCGCAGCTTCGCCCGCCGCATCGCCCGCAACACCAACCTCCTCCTCCTCGAAGAATCCCACCTCAGCCACGTCATCGACCCCGGTGGCGGCTCCTACTTCATCGAAGCCTTCACCACCCAACTCGCTGACAAAGCCTGGGAAGTCTTCACCACCGTCGAAGCCGAAGGCGGCCTACAACAAGCCATCGCAGCCGGCACCGTCGCAAAGCTGCTTGACGACGCACACGAGGCGCAACGCAAAGACATCGCCCGGCGCATCAAGAAAATCACCGCCATCAACGAATTCCCCAACCTCGCCGAAGCGCCACTGCCCGCCGACCTGCGAGTAGAACCCAGCCGCGTCCGCCGCTGGGCCGCCGAATTCGAAGCGCTCCGCAACCGCTCCGACGCCTACATGGAAGTCCGCGGCACCCGACCCACAGCGGTACTCATCCCCCTCGGGCCGCTCGCCAAACACAACATCCGCACCGGATTCGCCACCAACCTTCTCGCCTCCGGCGGCATCGAAGCCCTCAACCCCGGCCAAGTAACCCCCGGAACCGAAGAATTCACCACCGCAGCAAAATCCGCCCCCATCGCGGTCATCTGCGGCACCGACCAGGAATACGACGCCACCGGCAAAGACGCCTACGAAGCCCTCCGCGCCGCCGGCGTCGACACCATCCTGCTCGCCGGATCCCCCGGACACGAATTCGAACCAGACGGATACCTCAATATGAAAATCGACGCAGCGGCAACCCTGGCCGAACTGCTCACGAAGTTGGGAGCATAAGCCATGAGCACCATCCCTAATTTTGCCAACTACCCCGCACAATCCGACGCCACACCCACCGAGGCAGACGTCACCTACCTGCGCGACCAAGTATGGGAAACCCCCGAAGGCATCGACGTCCCCCGCGTCTTCGACCGCGCCGACCGTAACAACGCCGTCGCCGACGACCAACTCGACTCCTTCCCCGGCATGCCCCCCTTCATGCGCGGCCCCTACCCAACCATGTACACCAACCAGCCCTGGACCATCCGCCAATACGCTGGTTTCTCCACCGCCGCCGAATCCAACGCCTTCTACCGGCGCAACCTCGCAGCCGGCCAAAAAGGCCTCTCCGTCGCCTTCGACCTCGCCACCCACCGCGGCTACGACTCCGACAACGAACGCGTCCTCGGCGACGTCGGCATGGCAGGCGTGGCCATCGACTCCATCCTGGACATGCGGCAACTCTTCGAAGGCATCGACCTGGGCAACGTCTCCGTCTCCATGACCATGAACGGCGCCGTCCTCCCCGTCCTCGCCCTCTACATTGTTGCCGCCGAGGAACAAGGAGTGCCCCCCGAAAAACTTGCGGGCACCATCCAAAACGACATCCTCAAAGAATTCATGGTGCGTAATACCTACATTTACCCACCAAAACCCTCCATGCGCATCATCTCGAACATCTTCGAATACACCTCCATGAAGATGCCGCGCTTCAACTCCATCTCCATCTCCGGCTACCACATCCAAGAAGCCGGCGCCACCGCCGACCTGGAACTCGCCTACACCCTCGCCGACGGTGTCGAATACATCCGCGCCGGCAAAGACGTTGGCCTTGATGTGGACAAATTTGCCCCCCGCCTCTCCTTCTTCTGGGGCATCTCCATGTACACCTTCATGGAGATCGCCAAGCTGCGCGCCGGGCGGTTGCTGTGGAGCGAGCTGGTGGCCAAGTTTGGGCCGAAGAACCCCAAGTCGCAGTCGCTACGCACACACTCGCAAACATCCGGTTGGTCGCTGACCGCCCAGGACGTGTTCAATAACGTGCCGCGCACCTGCATTGAGGCCATGGCCGCAACCCAGGGCCACACCCAGTCGCTGCACACCAACGCGCTGGATGAGGCACTAGCCCTGCCCACCGACTTCTCCGCCCGCATTGCCCGGAACACCCAGCTGCTGCTGCAGCAAGAATCCGGCACGGTGCGGCCCGTCGACCCATGGGCCGGCTCCTACTACATTGAATGGCTCACCGAACAGTTGGCGGAGCGGGCCCGCGCCCAC
>CAJZGD010000226.1 GCA_915275065.1 uncultured Corynebacterium sp.
GGCGGCCGGCGACGGGGGCGCAGGTGTCGGCGGTGCGGGGGGTGAATGTGGATGGGGTGATTCGCACGTTGGTGTTGCGGGGGCTGATTCGGGAGGTTGCGGGTGGTCATGCGCGGCGGTATGAGACGACGGAGTTGTTTTTGGAATTATTGGGGATTGATTCGTTGGATCGGCTGCCGGATTTAGCGCCGCTCCTGCCGGATATTGATAGCATTGACGAATTCGACCTGTAGTAGTCGGATAGATTAAAGTAACCATGTTGAATAACCGCATATGGGATAGGACGTATTGTGAAAAAACCCGCTCGCCGTGATGGCACACCGGATTCAAAAAAGCAGCTTCTTTCTAACGCGAAACCTGCGCGGCGGCAGCATGTGTCGCCGCGGGATGTTTCTTCCGACCCGAAAAGCTACACCGATGGGGTGCGGCTGCAAAAGGTGTTGGCGCAGGCCGGGGTGGCGTCCCGGCGGAATGCCGAGATCATGATTGACTCGGGTCGGGTTGAGGTCAATGGTGCCGTGGTGATACAGCAGGGGGTGCGCGTGAATCCGAAGGTTGATGTGATTCGGGTTGATGGGGTGCGTGTGAATGTGAACAACAACCACCAGTATTTTGTGTTGAATAAGCCGCGGGGGATTCATTCAACCATGAGTGATGATTTGGGACGGCCCTGCATTGGTGACCTGGTGTCTGAGCGGATTAGTGCCGGCCAGGGCCTGTTTCATGTGGGCCGGTTGGATGCGGACACGGAGGGGCTGATTCTGCTCACCAACGACGGGGAGTTAGCGAATCGGCTGAGCCACCCGAAGTATGAGGTGTCGAAAACATATATTGCGGAGGTGCTAGGGGAAGCGGATCGGTCGCTTATCACCACGTTGAAAAATGGGGTGGAGCTGGATGACGGCCCGGCCGCCGCGGATTACGTGCAGATCGTTGACGTGCACCAGGGCCGGTCGCTGGTCCGGGTGCAACTCCATGAGGGGCGGAAACATATAGTGCGGCGGATGCTGAAGGCCGCGGGGTATCCCGTGCAGTATCTGGTCCGCACGAAGCTGCACACGGTGCAGCTAGGTGAACAAAAGCCCGGGACGATTCGGGCGTTAAACGATAATGAGCTGCGAAGCTTGTATAAAGCGGTGGAGATGTAAATGACTGCACAAAATTTGGTAAACACCCCCGACAATCGGCTGGTTGTGGCCGTGGATGGCCCCTCCGGGGTGGGGAAGTCGACGCTGTGTCGCGCCGTCGCAAAGCATTTCGGGGCGCAGTATTTTGACACGGGCGCCATGTATCGTGCCGCCACACTTGCGGTGCTGCGGGCCGGCGTGAACCCGGCGGAGCGGGCGGCGGTCATTGCGGCGACGAATAACCTGAACATTACGCTCGACGACCAGACGGTGCTGCTGGACGGGGAGGACGTGTCCGAGGAAATCCGGTCACAGGAGGTCACGCGCATGGTGTCGGCGGTGTCGGCGATCCCCGAGGTGCGGGCAACACTCATCGCCCAGCAGCGGGAGTGGGCGAGCACTACCCCCCGGTGCATTTTTGATGGGCGGGACATGGGTACAAATGTGCTGCCGGATGCGCCGCTGAAAGTATTCCTCACCGCCTGCCATAAGGTGCGGGCGCAACGCCGGTACGAACAGATCATCGCTTCCGGCGGGCACACAATCTACGAGGTTGTGCTTGCCGACGTCATCCAGCGGGACACGGCGGATTCCATGCGGGCCGTAGACCCGCTCCACCCGGCGGATGACGCCATCATCCTCGACACCTCCGACCTGTCACTGGCGGAAGCCATCGATACGCTTATTTCCCTCGTGGAAGAATCAGCCGAAGGGGGCACCTCATAAATGAGTACCGAAGAAAACGCCATGGGCATTCCTGACGAATCGGAATTCCTCAACCCAAATTTCGGCGAAGACTTTTCCGAATCGGACTGGGAACAGTTAGAAAAAGAATTCGGGTTCGAACGCGAAACCCCGCACCTGGAAGAAAACCTGTGCACCGTAGCCATCGTGGGCCGCCCCAATGTGGGCAAATCCACCCTGGTCAACCGGTTTTTAGGGCGACGGGAAGCCGTCGTTGAGGATTTCCCCGGGGTGACCCGCGACCGGATTTCGTATATTGCGGACTGGGGTGGGCAACGATTCTGGGTGCAAGACACCGGCGGGTGGGACCCAAACGTGAAAGGCATCCACGGGGCAATCGCCCGGCAGGCCGAAACCGCCATGGAAACCGCGGACGTGATCGTCATGGTGGTGGACACCAAGGTGGGGATCACCGAAACCGACGCGGTCATGGCCCGGAAACTCCACGGCGCATCCGTGCCGGTCATCCTGGTGGCCAATAAATTCGACTCGGACATGCAGTACGCGGACATGGCCGACTTTTATGCCCTAGGCTTGGGCGACCCGTGGCCGGTGTCCGCCCAACACGGTCGGGGCGGCGCCGACGTGCTCGACGAGATTCTCCGCAGCTTCCCGGACCAGCCCCGGCAACCCTCGATCACTGAGGGGCCCCGCCGGGTGGCGCTGGTGGGGAAACCCAATGTGGGTAAATCCTCACTGCTCAATAAGATCGCCGGTGAGGAACGCTCCGTCGTCGATGATGTGGCCGGCACAACCGTCGACCCGGTGGATTCCCTGGTGCAACTGGATGGGCACTTGTGGAAATTCATCGACACGGCCGGCCTGCGGAAGAAAGTGAAAAACGCCCAAGGGCACGAATATTATGCGTCGCTACGCACCCGGGGGGTGATCGACGCGGCCGAAGTGTGCCTATTCATGATTGATAGTTCCGAACCCGTATCTGAGCAGGATCAGCGGGTGCTGAGCATGATCTTAGACGCTGGTAAAGCCCTGGTGTTGGTTTTTAATAAATGGGACCTCATGACCGAGGACCACCGGTGGGAGCTAGAACGCGATATTGAACAGCAGCTAGCGCACATCCCGTGGGTGCGGCGGGTCAATATTTCCGCGAAAACCGGTCGGGCGCTGCAGAAACTAGAACCCTACATGGAAGAAGCCCTGGAGAACTGGGATAAGCGGATCACAACCGGCCAGTTAAACACGTGGCTGCGGGCAACCATGGCGCAGAACCCCCCACCAATGAAGGGCGGCAGGATCCCACGGGTGCTGTTTGCCACGCAGGCATCCACCCAACCACCGGTGATTGTGCTGTTCACCACTGGGTTTTTAGACGCCGGCTACCGCCGATATTTGGAGCGGAAATTCCGGGAAGCCTTTGGGTTCGAGGGCACCCCGGTGCGCATAGCGGTGCGGGTGCGAGAACGCCGACAAAAATAACTGGGCAAGAGCAAAACCCCCTTTTACCACCACCAACATTGATGGTAAAGGGGGGTTTCCGTAGCATTCACACGCTAGCTGTTTGTTGGGGAAACAGCTAGTTATTGCGATTTAGCGGCCGGGGATGCCAGGGATGGCGGGCAGTTTCAGGCCGGGGATCTGCGGCAGGAAGGCGGCGATAGCACCACCGATAGCGGCGATCACGGCAATGACACCGGCGAAGATAGCAACGTTCTTGAGCTGATCCTGGTTGCCGTCCTTCTTGGACAGGTCGTTCAGCTTATCCTTGCTGGAGTTCTTGTCCTTGTCGTCAACCTTGGGGGCGCTGGCGCTCGGGGTGACGGAGGTGGTCTTGGTCAGGCCGTGCTTGGAAGAAAATTCGTTCAGCTTATCCTTGGCCTCACCACTGGACTTGTCGAACTTGTTCTTGAGTTCGCTGCTGGGATCCTTAGCCTTGTCGTCAACCTTGGGGGCGTCGGGGCTCGGCTTCACTTCGCTGGTATTGCCGCCAATGCCGAGCTTGGAGGAAGCGTCGTTCAGCCCATTCTTGATTTTTGCGCTGGGGTCGTTATCGCCGTCCTTCTTGGACTGGTCGTTGCTCTTATCTGCCGGCTTTTCTGCGGTTGCAGAAGCAGAAGCGGAAGTAGAGGTGGCTGCTGCTTCCTGGGCGAAAGCCTGGGGGGCAGAAATAGCGGTAGCGGTAGCGG
>CAJZGD010000227.1 GCA_915275065.1 uncultured Corynebacterium sp.
TGATGATGGCGCCGTATTTTTATCAGCGAGATTGTGGCTCACGTCATGAACGATTGGTGTTAGGGAGCCTCGTTGGCATTACCCTTCTTCCAGGTTGCCCAGTCCAAGTTCCAGTCACCCAAACCGTCATACACGCTTAGTTGTTCCCCAGCAGTGTTCTTCACGGTCACAATGTCACCGCGCTTCACAAAGTTTTGGAACCAGGCTGCGTTTTCGTCGCTGACGTTCACGCAACCATGCGAGGTGTTGGTGTTACCCTGCGCCCACACCGACCAGGGGGCGGCGTGCACGAAAATACCGGAGTACGACATTTGGGTAGCGTACTGCACCGGGGTGCGGTAACCACCGTTTTCCAGAGCCAAACCATAAGAGGTGGAGTCCATCACGATTGATGGGTAAGCATCACCAATCATGTAAATGCCCTTCGGGGTCGGCCATGCTGGCGAACCCAACGACACCGGCATGGATTTCACTTCCTTGCCATCCTCATACACGGTCATCATCTTGGTGTTGTCATCCACAATGGCTTCCACCTTATTACCAATGGTAAACGAGGCTTTATTGCCGTTCGACGCATATGAGCTTTCACCAATTTTGACACCATAAAGATCGGCATCAACCTTCACCTTGGTGCCGGGTTCCCAGAATTTCTCTGGACGCCACCGAACTTCCTGGTTGGAAATCCAATAGAACGCACCCTCAACCTTGGGCTCAGTTTCGATCTTAATGGCTTTTTCCACGGCCTTGCGGTCACGGACAATGGAATCAAACCGCACCCCAATGGTCTGAGCCACCCCAACAGTGGACCCATCTAGAGGGGAGAGGGAGTTTTCCGCCAAGTTATTCGCCTCAATGGTAGAGAACTTCGTGGTGCTCTTCTTGCCATTCTTATCTTCAGCAGTAATGGTGTAATTACGGTTAAAACCTAATTCCTCCGCGGTGGACCAGGACATTTTGTCGTCGGAAAGCTTGCCTTTAACCTCATTGCCTTCCTCATTGGTCATGGAGACCTTTTTTAAACCTTTGTCCTGCGATTTCACTTCAACCGCATCCCGTGGAGAAACGCCAGTCGCGCCGTCTTTCACACTAGCCTTAGGGGCATTGACCTTCGGAGCTTCCGAGGCTTTTGCCGCGCTAGACTTGTCGCCCACATCGGTGGCCGACCCCTGCTCAACTGTGCACGCACCCAGCAATAAAGCCGAGCTGCACAGAAACGCCACAATCGTCTTCTTCGCAGACCTGCGCGAGACCTTCATTTTCTTCAGATTTCCTGCCTTCTAGTGACTAAAGCCGAACCGACTAAAAATCAGTTCGGTTTGTGCGTCATATTCTAAACCCAAATTCTAGCTATAACGCGATTTATTAAGGAACTGTTGCCAGATCGTAACCGGAAGCGGACACATCCACAACAACGGCACAGGTGAACGGGGATTTTTTCAGGCTCCCCCATGGGGGTCTGCCTGAGAGAGGAATTCACCCCCATGTATTCTGACCATGACCTCCACCGTAGCATTGCCCTCGGACACAATACCCTGTGATGTGTCATCCTTAACGAGCGTCGAGCAGCCCCAGTTCACCCCAGATTCCTTCCTCTCAACCATAAATCTGTCATGAATCTGCTACAAACTTACACTTCGCAACGGCAACTAGAAAATGGGTGTTGAGCAGGCAATATTCGACCCTTTTTGCAAAAATTCGAAAGTGCTGTTATTGTTTTTCTCGTTGCCCTTGAGGTTCAAAACTCCAGGCAACAAAGTGGGCGCCATTAGCTCAATTGGTAGAGCAACTGACTCTTAATCAGTGGGTTCGGGGTTCGAGTCCCTGATGGCGCACAAAATGATTTTTACCCCCGTTAGGTCATATGACCTGCGGGGTTTTCTCCTGCAATCATATTATTTTACCCCCGTTTCCAGCAACATACAGCGGGTTATCCCACCACACCACTCAGACATAGTGGGGGTGGGAAGATTGTCTGCTACCTCACCCCTACCCTATCGGACAAGTACCGAACAAAAACGCGGTATTGCTGTCACCCCAACCACAAAGGTCACGCATTATTCTCGCCCGCGCGCTTGCCCGCGATAAGTACCTTATGGGATGTCAGGAAGTCCTCATGCCCCTAATCGGTGATTGTTACCGTCCACTATGCTGTAGTTCATGCGTGCATTAGTAATTGTTGATGTTCAGAATGATTTTTGCCCCGGCGGTGCCCTGGGGGTTGCTGATGGGGCGGCGGTGGCTGAGGGCATCGCCGAATGGGTGAAGGCGAAGGATTACCCGTTGGTGGTGACGACCCAGGATTGGCATATTGATCCGGGCGCACATTTCAATGCCGAGCCGGATTTTCGGGATTCGTGGCCGGTGCATTGCGTTGCGGAGTCGGCCGGCGCCCAGCTGCATTCAGCATTGGCGGATGTGCCGGTGGCTGCGGCGTTTTTCAAGGGGCAGCATTCGGCTGCATATTCGGGTTTCGAGGGGAAAACCAATGATGGTGAGGGGTTGGCCGATTGGTTGCGGGCGCATGATGTGGACATCATTGATGTCGTGGGTATTGCCACGGATTATTGTGTGCGAGCCACGGTTCTGGATGCGTTGCGTGAGGGTTTTGAGGTGCGGGTGCTCACCGATTTAGTGGCTGCTGTGGCCGACGAGACCGGTGAGGCAGCGCTGCAAGAAATGGTGGGCTCTGGGGCCCAGTTGGCGTAATTGAAGGGCTAACTATCGCGGGCGACAAGCAGTTGTCGGAGTTCTTTGAGCTCTTTACGACGCTTCGCCGAGCGTGCCATGGTCAAGACCACAATGCCGACCACGACGGCGCTCACGCCCGCTACAATTTTTTGAATTTCTGGGTCTTGCAGCTTCGCGACCATCACTGTTTTGACGTCTCCGGCGACGTTGGTGGGCTTTGCGCGATCGACGATTTCGTCTAGCGTTTGGGCTAGATTGCGGCGATTGCGTTCGATATCGCGCTGGATATCATTAATATTGCGTGCCACGGAAAAACTCCCTGTTGGTCATTTTGTGTATTTCTTTCTCCTACACCTTAGCCAAAAACTCAGGAAATGTGGACAAACAGGTAGAGTTAGGCGCATGAGTGAAAATGTGCGGTTGGAACCTGGCACTGTTGCCCCGGCGTTTAGCCTCCCTAATGATGAGGGTGGGACCACGTCATTGGCTGATTATGCGGGTGAGCAGGTGATCGTTTATTTTTATCCCAAGGCGAACACCCCCGGCTGCACGAAGGAGGCGTGTGATTTTCGGGACTCGTTGGCGCAGTTGAATGATGCGGGGGTTGCGGTGGTGGGGATTTCGCCGGACCCGCAAGAGCGGCTTGCGAAGTTTCGGAAGGATCATGGGTTAACGTTCCCGTTGCTTTCCGACGCCGATAAGTCGGTGATGCGGGCGTATGGCGCATTTGGGGAGAAAAAGAATTACGGTAAAGTAGTGCAGGGTGTTATCCGGTCCACTTTTGTGGTGGGGGCTGATGGCACGATTGACAAGGCGTTCTATAACGTACGTGCCACTGGTCATGTGGCGCGGGTATTGAAGGAGCTTGGCTTTAACTAATCTGGTGATGAGCGGTGATGACTTGGACCTGAATGCGGCGGAGAAGATTCTCCAACCTCGCCGGCGACCGGCGCAGCAACGATCCCGGGCGAAGTATTCCCGCATACTCGCAGCCGCCCGAAGTGTGCTTGTTGATATGGGGTTCGAGTCGTTTACGTTCGACGAGGTGGCGAAGCGGGCTGGGGTGCCTATTGGTACGTTGTACCAGTTTTTTGCCAATAAGTATGTGCTGATTTGCGAGTTGGATCGGGAGGATACCGCCGACACGGTGGCGGAGTTGCAGCGGTTTGCCGACCAGGTCCCGGCCTTGCAGTGGCCAGATATTCTTGATGAGTTGATTGATCACTTGGCTGACATGTGGCGGGCGGATCCTTCCCGGCGGGCGGTGTGGCATGCGGTGCAGTCCACCCCGGCGACCCGGG
>CAJZGD010000228.1 GCA_915275065.1 uncultured Corynebacterium sp.
GGCGGTGATGGCGACGCCGCTGCCGGAGGGCGTGGATAAGCAGCGGGCGAAGATTAGTTACCATCAGTTGCGGAATAATTGAGGATTTTCCGGTAGGGAGCCGGGTCGACGTCGGCGAAGGTTTTTGGTTGGAATTGTGCGTCGCGTTGCTTGTCGACGAGTACCGCGCGCACGCCTTCCGCAAAGTCGGGTTGGCGACGGATGTATTCACCGAATGGAATTTCGAGCGCGAGTTCGTGCCGGATGTCGGTCTTGGTGCCGGCGGCGGTGATGAGTTCGAGGGCGGCCACGATGGCGGAGGGGCTGGCGTGAGCGATGTGTTGGTGGACGAGGTCGCGGAGTTCTCCGGTGAGGTGGCGGTCGATTTCGCCCCAGGTCGGGTGGCCGAAGGCGGCCTCGATATCGTCAATATAGGTTTTGAGCTTTGGGTTTTCTGGCGGGGTTTCTTGGTATGTGGCGAGGGCCTTGTCGACGCCGTATTCGATGATGTCGCGGTGAAGGGCGTCAAGGTTGTGGTGGGAAACGTAGTGGGTGGCGAGGCCGGTGTAGAGCATGTCGGCGGGGTCGAGCCGGTAGCCGGTGATGGCGAGGAACCGGGCCACGGCCGGAGATTTTCGACCATATGTTCCCACCATGTGTTGCATCATGTAGGACATGCCCACATCGGGCATGAATCCGATGGCCATTTCGGGCATGGCGGCCAGGGCGTTTTCCGTGATGATGCGGTGGCTGCCGTGGGCGGAAATGCCGAGGCCGCCGCCCATGGCGATGCCGTCGATAAGCGCGATGTAGGGTTTGGGGAAGTGGGCAATATTGCCGTTCATGACGTATTCGGCGGCAAAGAACTCGTCGGCACGTTCGGGCGTGCCGGCAAGCAGGTATTCCCGGGCGAGCCGCACGTCGCCGCCGGCGCAGAAGGCTTTGGGCGAATTAGAGTAAATGAGCACCTGGGTGATCTGCGGGTCCGTCGCCCATTCGTCCAGGTGCTGGTCGATGATGCGCACCATGTCGGAGGTGAGGGAATTGAGGGCCCGGGGCCGGTTGAGTTCGAGAACCCCGGTGGTGTGTTCCTGCCGGGCGATAACAAGTTGGTCGGTCATGGTACCAGTTTTCCACAGTGGTCGCCGCGGCGGGGCGCGTGTGGAAAAAGTATGCACGGGCCAAATGCTTTATGGAAAAAGTTGTTTTGTCGTACACTTCAAGGGATTGGTTATTGAAAGGTTTGGTTAATGCAATTTCGGTTAATTACCTGCGACATGGATGGCACCCTGCTCGACAATGCGAAAAACATTTCCGATGATTTTTGGCCGCTGTTGGGCCGGCTCCAGGAGCAGGGCATTGTCTTCGCCCCCGCCTCCGGTCGGCAGCTGGAGACAATACTCGACATGTTCGAAAAGGCGCCGAACCCGGTGTCGGTCATCGCGGAAAACGGGGCATTGGTGTACCACGATGGTGAGATTGTTTCTCTGACCACCATTGACAAAACCGCAACGATGCGGGTGTTGGATGCCATTGCCGAGCACCCGGAGGTCGGGTGGGAAGTCACGCTCTGCCGTGCCGATGGGGCATTCGTGGGCCACACCAATGAAGAATTCGCCCGGCTCACCGCAATGTATTACCACAAACTCAACGTGGTCGACGATGTGCGGGACTACGTCAACGATGACGTCATTAAGCTGGCCCTCTTCACCCGAGGCGACCCGGAAGAAGTAGCAGAAACCGTCCTGAAGGATGCCACCGGCGACGACCTGGCCGTCGTCGTGTCCGGAACCCAAAGCATTGACGTCATCCACCAAGACATCGACAAAGGCGTGGGCCTTAAGGAGCTGGCGGCCAAGGTGGGGGTGCCACTATCTCAAACCCTAGCGTTCGGCGATTACCTCAACGACACCGAACTCCTGGCCGCTGCTGGCACCTCCTACGCCATGGCCAACGGCCACCCCCAGCTGAAGGCTGCCGCCGACCACATCGCCCCCTCGAACGAAGAAAACGGTGTTGTACGGGTGCTCCAACAACTCTTGGACTCCTAGCCGTTTTTCTTCTGCCTGGTGCGTTCCAATTGGGTGGCCACATCCGGCACATAGCGGAAATCCGACCGGGGTGGCCGCTCATACCCATCGGACTGCGGCCGTTCGGGAATGTCCGGCAGCGGCCGGTCAATCTTCTCGTAGGGGATCGTCGACAGCAAGTGGGCGATCACATTAATCCGCGACCGCTTCTTATCCTCCGACTCCACCGTATACCAGGGGGCGGAGGGAATATCCGTGTGGATAAACATTTCATCCTTCGCCCGGGAATAATCCTCCCACCGGGTGATCGACTGCAAATCCATGGGCGACAGCTTCCACCTGCGCAATGGATCATTCCGGCGGGACTTAAACCGGGCAATCTGCTCATCGTCCGACACCGAGAACCAGTATTTGCGCAGCATAATACCGTCCTCGACCAGCAGCCGTTCAAAAATGGGGGCCTGGTGCAAAAACCTGCGGTACTCCTCAGAGGTGCAGAACCCCATGACCCGCTCCACCCCGGCGCGGTTATACCACGACCGGTCAAAAATGACTATCTCCCCTTTTGTCGGCAGTTTTTCCACATAGCGTTGGAAATACCACTGGCCGCGCTCCCGGGTTCCCGGCGCCGGCAGGGCCTCCACCCGGCAGGTACGGGGGTTGAGATATTGGGTAATGCGTTTAATCGCGGAGCCTTTCCCAGCGGCGTCACGGCCCTCCATGAGTACCACAACCCGGGCACCGGTCTCCACCACCCACCGCTGCATTTCCACCAATTCGGCCTGGAGCCGTTTCAGCTCGGCCTCATAGGCTTCCTTCGACAGCTTGGCGGGCTTTTTCCGTTTACGTTTCGTCATACCTTCAATCTAGTTTTTTACCTGAAATTCCGCCATGCGATCCCACACGGTTTTCCCCGCGATGAGCGTGTTAATGATTTCGGGGGTCTCCACCAGGTAGCCGGGCAGTTCCCGGCAGGCGCGCTGGAAATGCTCCGAATTCACGTGGGGTTCGGCAGCGTCGTCATGGAAGCCCTCAACGAGGATGAATTCCCCCGGGTCGGCGGGTGACTGGTACCAGTCAAAAAACAGGTTGCCTGGTTCCGCCCGGGTGGCGGTGGTGAACCAGTCGATGTCGGCAAGGAAGGTGTCGGCATGCTCCGGTTTGACCCGGAATTTTACGTTGATAAGAATCATGGTTATCGAGACTACCCTTCCAACTGCTCCCCCAGCTCTAGCCACCGGGTCTCTAGCTCGTCTAGCTGGTGTTTCAGCTCATCCGCCTGGGCGCCCAGGGCCACAAGTTGGTCCATGTCGGTGGCGTGCGTCGCCATATCGTCCTCCACCGCCGCCAGCTGGTCGCGGGTCTTCGCTATTTTCCGCTCCACTGCGGCCATTTCCTTCGACAGCCGGCGCATTTCGCTGCCGGATCGGGGTTTTTCTGACTCCGGTTTGGGTTCCGGCGCCGGCGTGCGGGTGGCGATTGCGTGACGACGCTTCAAATAGTCATCAATGCCCCCGGGCAGGTTCGTGAGCTTGCCGTCCCCGAAGAGCGCCCAGGTGGAGTCGGCAATGCGTTCGATCAAATACCGGTCGTGGGAAATCACCACCAGGGTGCCGGCCCAATTATCGAGCAGGGATTCCAGCTCCTGAAGCGTGTCGATGTCCAGATCGTTCGTCGGCTCATCCAACAGCAGCACATTGGGTTCAGACATGAGCACCCGGGTGAGCTGTAGCCTGCGCCGCTCCCCACCGGACAGGTCCTTGATGGGGGTGCGCTGACGTTTCGGGCTGAACCCGAGGCGTTCCGCCAGTTGGGCGGCGCTTAATTCCTTCTTCCCCAACTGCACGTAGCTAGCCACTTCCTCCACCGCATCGAGAAGGCGCATGTCGGGGTCCAGGTCGTCGAGTTCCTGCCGCAACCATCCCAGGCGGACGGTACGGCCCTCGATGCGACAAGATCGGAAGA
>CAJZGD010000229.1 GCA_915275065.1 uncultured Corynebacterium sp.
GACGTTGGGTCGACCCAACGTGCCCTGGTCAGCGATGAAATTGGCTATATCCGCAACTCGGTGAAGGCCGTGGTTGATGCTTACGACGGCTCTGTGGACCTTTACCAGTTTGATGAGGAAGACCCAGTGCTGAAGGCCTGGATGGGGGTGTTCCCCGGCACGGTGAAGGCTAAGGGGGATATTTCCAAGGAGCTCATGGATCACCTGCGCTATCCGCAAGACATGTTCAAGGTGCAGCGCGGCATTCTCACCCGCTACCACGTCAATGATGCCCGGGACTTCTTCACGAACGACCGGTTCTGGTCCGTGCCTGACGACCCCTCGGTTGCCGAAGCCAACCGGGCCGCCCAGCCGCCCTTCTATGTGGTCGCTGCCGACCCGGAAACCGGTAAGCCTTCCTTCCAGCTGATTACGCCATTTCGTGGCCTGAACCGGCAGTACTTGGCGGCCCACATGTCGGTCAGCTCTGACCCAGACAACTACGGCAAGATCACCGTGCGGGTTCTGCCGACCGATACCCTCACCCAAGGCCCACAGCAGGCCCAAGACACCATGATTTCCTCCGACCAGGTGGCCCGTGACCAAACTCTCTGGAAGGAAACCACGGATTTGCGGAACGGTAATCTGCTTACCCTGCCAGTCGGTGGGGGAGAGATCCTCTATGTGGAGCCGATTTATTCCAAACGCAAAGGTCAAGAATCCGCATTCCCGAAGCTGCTGCGGGTGTTGGTTTCCTACAAAGGCCAGGTTGGTTATGCCGCCACGGTGTCCGAGGCGTTAGCCCAGGTGGGTATTGATCCGCGTGCTGCTCAGGATTTGGATGAGGTGCAGGACATCGAAAAGGTGAAGCAGGAAACCTCTAAGAACCAAGAAGATGAGAATCAGCAGCAAGCAGCTGAGGTGCCTACCCCAACTACCGCAACCCCGAATGAGGCTGAAGCGGTGAAGGGCATTAATGATGCACTCAACAAGGTGAAGGAAGCCCGAAACGGTAGTCACGAAGACTACGGTAAGGCGCTTGATGAACTTGACCGCGCCGTGGAAGAGTACCAAAAAACTCAACAATCACAACAGCAAGAGTAGGAAATAATCCCACGGTTTCCACCCCAGCTTAAGCCAAAATATTGGTTTTACGCTGGGGGTTTGCACTTTCAAACTGACATTAGTAAAGTTATTCGTCGTTGCATGGAATAAGTTTCCAAAGCAATCATCGCGGGGTGGAGCAGCTCGGTAGCTCGCTGGGCTCATAACCCAGAGGTCGCTGGTTCGAATCCAGCCCCCGCTACTAAGGGAAACCCCTTAACTTCGGTTGGGGGTTTCATTTTTTTGCTTTTCGACGCCTACGGCTATCGTTCCAACGGCACAAATATGTGCCGCTTGACTTTGTGCGAAATGGAATGATTCCGGGGAACAAACTCTACTTCATCCCAAGCGATTCTAAGTTTGTATTTGGAGTGCTTACTTCGCAGGCACACAACGCCTGGATGCGAATGGTCAGTGGTCGGCTGAAGGCTGATTACAACTATGGGAATACCATCGTTTACAACAATTTTGTAAAGCCGACTGTGAATGAAAAACAGAAGGTTGAGATCGAACGGCTCGCTCAAGCCGTACTAGATGCGTGTGCCCAGTATCCGGGCTCATCGCTGGCGGATCTCTACGATCCAGATAACGCGTTCCTGTACCCAGAACTTGCGGCAGCCCACGAGGCTCTTGACCGCGCGGTTGAGAGGTTGTATGGCTTGGACCTAGTCGGTCTCGAAGATCAGGAGCGCGAGGAGCGGATTGTGGCTCACTTGTTTACCCTGTACCAGGAGAAGGTTGCCACGGAAGAGGCGCAGGCGATCAAGGCTGGGAAGAAGTCGGTGAGGAAGCCTACGAGGTGGAAGACTCCAGTGGAGTAAGCAGTGGTTGGGAGGCTTACGGCCGCTTTATGTGGGGTTCCTCCGGAGCGTCTTTTGGGATCGACTGTTTTTGATTCGCGTGATGAGAACGTGGATAGTGATCGCTGCGCAGAGTCCGATGATCGCCAGGGGCAGCCCATATGAGGTGTGCTGCTTGGTGGAGTAGGCGATGCCAGCACCCAGCGCGATGCCGTAGGCCGCCCATAGGATCCACAACCACTTCTTGCTCATTGGTATTCACCGTCCTTTTCGTCGTTGCCAACCTTAGCTGACTGGCCGTAGGCGTCGAAAAGCGTGCGTATCGACGCCTACGGCAAGGGGTCTGAAACCAGCGTAATTCGGTTGATGGCTTCGGGCACAGTCCTTGAAGGTGGGGTAGCCGCGTTCAAGCCCGGATCTTGGCGGTAGGCACGGCACTGTTTGGGAGGTCCCTTTCGGTCACGGCGCTGGGCGTCCGCATGAGGATTCCTATGCGTAGTTTATGTGCCCCATTGGTCGAGTCTGAACGGATCCTAGGCCGCGCCACGCAACGTGTGATGCCCCTGTCAAAGGGGGCAAGCATGCTTCCAAAGTCATATGGAAATGGTATTCACCTTTCGGAAAGGGCTAGGCAGAATTGAGTGTTCAACAACCGGCCAATTGTTCAACAACGCGCGGCCGGGGTTGATGGAACATTCAATACATCTCAACTTGATAAGGAGAACCAATTGGTAAAGAAGACCATTTGGGCTGCTGTTGCTTCACTCCTTGTGGTGGCTAGTCTAGGCGTGCCAGCCATGGCTGCCCCAG
Source organism: uncultured Corynebacterium sp. (assembly GCA_915275065.1). GTDB lineage: Bacteria > Actinomycetota > Actinomycetes > Mycobacteriales > Mycobacteriaceae > Corynebacterium. Next base: position 2,694 of record CAJZGD010000229.1, read on the forward strand.
ACCATACGGCGGACGATGCGGTCGCCGCTGTCAATCAGGAAGGCTAGGACATCACGGCTGCCCGCGGACTCGATGCTTCTGGAAAGCGGCCTGTCTACGCGATTGCCCACCGTGTACTGACCAAGCAGGGTGTGGATGACGCGCTCGATGCTGGTGCCAACGCGCTCGAGATCGATCTCACAGCATGGCGCAAATCGGGGTGGTGGGCCGATCACGATGGGTTGCCCACGTCCGCCGGAGACACCGCAGAGGATATCTTCCGCCACATCGCTCGCCGTCGTGCCGAGGGCAAAACGATCACTTTCGTGTGGTTGGATATCAAGAATCCCGACTACTGCGACATCAAGGACCCAGTCTGCTCAGTGAGAAAGCTGCAGGACCTGTCCCGCAACACCTTCGAGGCGGAGGGAGTCCATGCACTGTATGGCTTCTACAAGACGGTTGGTGGCCCTGCGTGGGAGCGGATTTCTGTCGACCTCAATGAGTACGAGGCAGTCGCGGTCAGCGGCACGGCTGAATCCGTGCTCAACGACTACGAGAATCGCGCCCATGGGCAGATTCCGGTGGAGAAGCGGGCAGCTGACTACGGCTACTTCAACCCCAATCAGAGCTTTGGTACCTGTACCCACGACTGGAACCGCACCTGCGACCAGCTGCGCATTGCCAGCGAGGCCCGCGATAACAACCGCTTGGGCAAGACCTTCGCATGGACTGCTGCCGCAGGCCAAGGTGGTAACGTGTTGGACCTGCTGGGAAAGGCTCATGTCGACGGCATCATCGCAGGGTTTAAGGCCACTCACTTCTACAAGCACCCGCAAAGCACCGAGGCTATTGAGTCCATTACAGCCTGGGTGAATAATCACCCGCGGACCCACCGCATGGCTACTAATGAGGATGATCCGTGGTGAACCTAGGATGATGTGCCGTGCGCGACCGAGCCGTGTCACCTTCCCCGCGACGGCGTACGAAGCTCAGCACCCAACAGTTGGCTAGATGAAGGCGCGCGCTGGCGCCTGTAGCGCGTTCTGGGAATCTTCCGATCCGAACTGCTTACAGGCAAACAACGCGGTCGCAGGCCGCCAGCACCGCCGGATCGTGGCTGACGATGATGGTTGCGCGCGCGGACTTGCCTGCTTGAATCGCGTTGATCACGCGCTGGGCGTTCGTCCCGTCGAGGGCGGAGGTGGGCTCGTCGGCAAGCAAGAGCGTCGGTTGAGACAGTAGGGCACGGGCCACGCTGACACGCTGGCGTTGCCCGCCGGAGAGCTCGTCGGGGCG
>CAJZGD010000230.1 GCA_915275065.1 uncultured Corynebacterium sp.
GGCGGCCGCCCGGTGTGCGTCACTAGCCAATCCACCGGCATCCACTACGCCCGCAATTTAGCGCCCACCAGCGACCTCGTCGTCGTCCGCTCGTCGGCAGACTGCCTCATTGTCATGCAGCAAAACCAGGCCAGCGCGGTCATCACTGACGACATTATCCTGTCCGGCATGTCCGCCCAAGACCCCTTCACCACCATCGAGGGCGGTTCGCTCAGCAACGAAAACTACGGCATTGCCACCGCCAAACCCGGCTACCGACACCACACCGACGGCCTCATTAGGCAAATTAACGCCACACTGGAACGCATTTATGGTGATGGCACCTGGCAAAAATATTATAATCACTGGTTCAGCGCCTACCTTCCCGACCAAACCCCACCGGCCACCCACTACCGCAAAGAAACCCCACAACGCCCATGACCGACACTGACCACACCCAACCACACAGCACGGCCGACCACACCCAACCGCAAACCGCCGCAGTCCCCTTCAACCCCTTCGACGACGATGACGATACCTTTAATACGGCGGCCGTGCCCTTCAACCCTTTCGACGACGATGACGATGATGACCCCCTCCCCGACCCATCAGCCAGATCCCGCACCGAAGCATTAAACACATTCCGTTCCCGGCGCAGCACCACCCGGGAGGGCAGGTCGGTTGCAAATGGCATGGTTCGGCTCCCCTTCGTCCCTATTAAAGAAACCGGCCTCATGGATCCGGCCACTACGAACCTGAAGCCTCCCCTATTAAAGGAAGGCGATATTGTTGCTAACCAGTACAAGATTTTAGGGGTGGTTGCCCACGGCGGCATGGGCTGGATTTATCTTGCGCAGGATCAAAATGTGTCCGGCCGAGTTGTGGTCCTCAAAGGTTTAATAGGGTCGGGGAATCCGCATGATATTGGGGCGGCCATTGCAGAGCGTGAGTTTCTGGCCGACATCACCCACCCGGTGATTGTGAAGGCCTACAATTTTATTGATGACCCCCGGGTAGCGGCCGGTTTTATTGTCATGGAGTATGTGCCGGGTCCATCGTTGCGTAAGCGTCGTCAAGAGCAACCTGGCGGGGTGTTCGCCATCGACATTGCCATCGGATATATTTTGGAAACCTTGCCGGCACTGGAGTATTTGCATGCGCGCGGCGTGGTGTATAACGATTTCAAACCGGACAACATTATTGTGACGGAAGACCAGGTGAAGCTGATCGACTTGGGGGCGGTCACCGGCATTGGGGCGTTTGGTTATATTTTCGGCACGAAGGGGTTCCAGGCCCCGGAGGTGGCTACTGAGGGCCCCAGCGTAGCCAGCGATATTTACACCGTCGGCCGCACTCTGGCCGCCATGACCATTAATATGCCGAAGAAGGATGGGGCATACGCGCCGGGGTTGCCTGGCCCGGACGAGGAGCCGCTGTTTGCGCAGTATTTGTCGTACTACCGCCTATTAAGGCGGGCCACGGACCCGGATCCGAAGCAGCGGTTTTCCACGGTGCAGGAGTTGACGACCCAGTTGTATGGGGTGTTGCGGGAGTATCTTGCGGTGCATGATGGTCGGCAGTTTCCGGCGCAGCATTCGTTGTTTTCGCCACAGCGTTCCACTTTTGGCACGAAGCATATTGTGTTCAAGACGGATCAGCTTATTGATGGTATTGAGCGGAGTGTGCGTATTACCCCGCCGGAGGTGGTGGCTGCCCTGCATGTGCCCCTATTAGACCGTAGTGATCCGGGCGCGGCAATGATTGCGGGTTCTAGTTACACTGAGCCGTCGGAGGCGTTGGAGACAATGCGGGAGGCTATGGCGCGGGAGAAGTTTGCGCAGAGCAAGGAGATCCCGTTGGGCATTATTCGCTCCCTATTAGACCTTGGGTTTCCCACAGAGAGCAAGGATTGGTTGAAAAAGCTGGAGTCGTCGCTAGGCGATGATTGGCGGTATCAATGGTATTCGGGGATCACCAGTTTGCTTCTCGACGATTTCCTCCCGGCCCAGGATGCCTTTAATAAGGTGTTTAATATTTTGCCGGGGGAGGCGGCCCCAAAATTGGCCCGGGCGGCGGTGTGCGAGTTGATTTTGCAGTCGAAGGGCATGGACAGTAAGCCATTATTGCAGCCGGCTACGGCTATTGAGGTGGCCTCATTAAAGGGTGAGATTGTGAATGAACTGGCTGGGTTGTGGACTCATTTGACGCAGGACCCGGCGGTGTTGCGGTATAAGGCGATTTATCTTTATTCGTTGGTGTGGGCGACGAATCCTGCGACAGTGAGTTCGGGGTTTGGCCTGGCGCGGCAGTTAATGGCGGAGCGGCAGGTGGATGTGGCAGTGCAGGCGTTGGATAAGGTGCCGGCGTCGTCAATGCATCGGCGGATGGCAGAGTTGACGAGCGTGTTGTACCTGGTGTCGGATATGCCTAATGAACAGCGGATTCGTCGGGCTGCCCGCCGGTTGGAGGAGATTCCCACGAATGAGCCGCGGTTTTTGCAGGTGCAGATCGCGGTCCTTAATGCGGCGTTGCATTGGTTGCGGTCGGAGGGGCTTGAGGCTTCGGCGAGCCGGAATGATTTGTTTGATTATCCGTTTACCCAGTTAGGGCTGCGGCGGGGGTTGGAGCGGGCATTACGGTTGCAGGCACGGAGCGCTCCAACGGCGGCTCACCGGTATCAGTTGGTGGATACGAGTAATAAGATTCGGCCTCGGACATGGTTTTAGGGCCGGCAACCCCACTGGCCACGGCCTATTAAAGGAACGGTTCTGGCTGCTTATTCTCGGGGTGGCCGAGGCGGCATCCATCCGGGCCGGTGGAGTTCGGTGAGTGCTTCTTTGCACATGCGGGCGCAGTAGGCGCTGAGACCGCGCTCATTACTGCGGGCACGGTTACGGCGAATCCGCCCATCGGGCATTTCGTACCAGGTGAGCCCGGTTTTGGGGTCATTAAAGACACGCCCGTGCCGGATTTCGTCGGGTTTGTCGTCGTTGAGGAGGTTGTGGACGCGGCAGAGGGGGCACAGGTTTTCCGGGGTGGTGGGCCCGCCGGAGGCGAAGGATTGGATGTGGTGGATTTCGCAGCGCACGGCGGGCACGCGACAGTCGGGGTGTTGGCAGACGAGGTGCGACAGGATGCTGATGAACCGGTCGTCGGCGTCGGCGAGTCGTTTAATGGGGAGGACGTCGTGGGGCCGCATAACGCCGTTGGCGTCATTATAGACGGTGACTGCGAACCCGTATTTAGCTATTCGACGATCAACTAAGTCTTTAATAGGGATGACAACACCATTGGTGTCAACAACGGTTCCGTCAATGTGGGCGGTGTGTTCCCAGTCTGGAATAATGATGCAGGGGCGTTGCCGGAGGTCTCGGGGATTGCTGGGGTCTTCCCAGTCTTCGACATGTTCGAGTTTGGTGAGATCATAGCCGTGGAGTACCCGCCGTATTAAAGCTTTTGCGTGGCCTTCGGCTTCGTCGACTGCGGCGCCTTGCTGCACGAGGGTTCGGGCTTCGGGGGTGAGTGAGGTGCGTAGCTGTTCGGCTTGTTCCGCGGGCATTTTCATGAGCATGTGGCTCATGCCATCGGGGTCGGCGGTGGCGGCGTAGCGTAGGTGCCATTTGCGCGCACGATTGTACCCCTTGTTTAATGCTGCTAGCTTGTCGACGATGTGTTCTTTGAGTTCGTCAACACTGAGTTCGTGGGCGGCTTCTATGAGGTCGTTTCGGAATTGTTCCCGATCAATGTCGGGGTTGGCGATTTTCTTGCCGCTGGTGGCGATAATGCGGAATTTTTCGAAGCTGAGCCCGGCCCCCTGACCAAGTTCTTCTGGGGTGAAGGCCTTGGACACGGAGATCATGAGGCTGGCGGTGGCACTGGACACGTCGAGTCGGGTGGCCAGCTCGATTTTATTGATGCCGATTTCTTTAATAGTGAGCAGGAGCTCGCTAGCGCGGGGCGCTAGTCGGG
>CAJZGD010000231.1 GCA_915275065.1 uncultured Corynebacterium sp.
CAAGGGGTCGGCCCGTTGGTGCGTCGTTAAGCGTCCTTACTGGTTGCCTGGTCGGCAGATTGCTGCTCTGCTTCTCCTTCCGCTTCCTTTTCTTCTGTCTCCTCGATGCCTGCGATGGCTGCGGCAAGCCCGAGCTCATCATCGTCGTCAAGTTCACTGCGCTGGATCGTGCCTTTCGCAAGCTTGTCGATGACCAATGCGATAGCACCATCGCCGGTAACGTTGCAGGCGGTGCCGAACGAGTCGATCGCAATATACGCGGCAATCATCAACGCCACCTGGTCGTCGTTGAACCCCAGGCTGGCGCTCAGCAACCCAACCGCGGCCGTAATCGCGCCACCCGGCACACCCGGCGCGGCCACCATGGTGACGCCCAGCATGAGGATGAAGCCCACGGCCACGCCCAGGGGAATGTGCATGCCGTCCATGAACATGACGGCGAACGCGAAAAGCGTGATCTTCAGCATCGACCCCGACAGGTGGATTGTTGCACACAATGGGATAACGAAGCCGGCGACGGATGCGGACACCCCGTTTTTGCGGGTGCATTCGTAGGTGACAGGGATGGTTGCGGCCGACGAGGAGGTGCCCAGGGCGGTGAAGTATGCGGGCATCATGTTTTTCAGGCTGCGGAATGGGTTTTTGCGCACGATGGTCCCGGCGATGCTGTATTGGACGATCAGCATGATGAATGAGACAACGATGGCGAGTACCAGCACCTTCGAGAATGCGGAGAGCACGTCGACGAGTTTGCCGTTCATGCCAAGGGAGAGGAACAGGCCGAAAATGTAGACGGGCAGCAGGGGGATAATCATGACGGTGATGACTTTCATGACTACGCGCCGCAGGTCGGCGACCCCACCATAGAGGGTGTCGGATTTGACGCTGGTCATGGCGACGCCGACAACGAAGGCGAGGATGAGGGCGGTCATGACCTCCATGGGTGCTGGCATGTCGACCTTGAGGTAGGGCTCTAGGGCGCCTTTTTCAATGTCGTCGGTTTTGACGCTTTCTTGGCCGGCGAGGAGGACGGGGTAGAGGACGGTGGCCAGCCCCCAGGAGATCAGGCCTGCTACCAGGGCGGAGAGGTAGGCGATGGCGGTGGTGACGGCTAACCATTTGCCGGCGCCGCGGCCCAGGCCGGCGATGGCCGGGGTGATGAGGGCGAAGATGAGGACGGGAACGAAGAATCCGAGGAAGTTACCGAACAGGCCGTTGAAGGTGGCGAAGACGCGGGCGAGCCATACGGGGAAGAAGAAGCTGCATGCGATGCCAAGAATGATGGCCACAACGATTTTGAAGAGCAGCGATGAGGTTATTCGCTTAAGGTCCATGATGGATGGCTCCTTGTGTTGGGTATTTTGGTCAGGTTTTAACCTAATTGGTGTACCCCACATTCTCCTATTTTGTGTTAGCTATATCGCATTCTTGGTTTTGGTTTGCGGCATGGTTATGACACGCCGGCGCTGTGTTGCCGGTGCGCTGGTGGCGTGTTGGTGGCGTGGTTGTGGCACGGTACAGTGGTGTCCATGGTCGTTCTTGGATGTGTTCTTGCCGCTCTTGCTGTGGTGTTGGTGCTGGTTGGCGTGTTGGCGTGGACTCGTCATTTGCCGGGTAATAAGTATGTGGGTATTAAGGTGCCGGAGGTGCGGGAGTCCCGGGAGGTGTGGGATGCGGTGCACCAGTTTGCTGGCCCATTGTGGTTGGCGTCCGGGGTGGCGATGGCTGTGGCCGCGGTGCCGCCGTTTAGTGGTGTGAGCTGGTTGTTGATTATTTCGCTGGTGGGGGTTGCGGCGTCGGTGTACTTTTTTGGTTTGGGTTCGAGCATGGGGGCGCGGGCCGCCGGAGTGTTGGTGCAGGAAGAGTCGTCGGGCGGCTGCTGCGGTGGTGACAGCAGTGATGCTTCTGACGCGGCGCCTGCCCCCCAGGTTGATTTTGATGCGTTACGACGTGCGGCTGGTGCCGCCGACGCGTAATCGGTTGCGCGGGAGCATGACAGAGGCTAGAATTTTTAAGCTATGAACACGATGAAGAAACTTTGGTGGTGGCGCGCTTAATAGCGGGCCAACTTTAGTGACTTCATCATTCAGGCCCAATAACCACAGCTGACCACAGCGGCGATGGGCCTGTGAGGGAACCTGACCCGCATGAAGGAGGTTCCCGTTACCATGACTCATCCTCGTCCTACCTTGATTGATGCTTATTTCGGCGAGTATGGTGGCCAATATGTGCCCGAGGTGTTGTATCCGTCGCTTGACCAGTTAGAACAAGCGTATGTGGATGCGCTGAACGATCCCGAGTTTCTGCGGGAGCTTGACGACCTGCGTCGGAATTATTTGGGGCGGCCCACCCCCATCACCGAGTGCGCTAACCTGCCGCTTTCCGGGAACGCCCGGATATTTTTGAAACGTGAGGATCTGCTGCATGGCGGCGCCCATAAGGGAAATCAGGTGCTTGCGCAGGCGTTATTGGCGAAGCGCATGGGCAAGACCCGGCTTATTGCCGAGACCGGTGCGGGGCAGCATGGTATGGCCACCGCCATGGTTGCGGCGCTCATGGGTATGGAGTGCACTATTTATATGGGGGCGCGGGATGTGGCCCGGCAGCAGCCGAATGTGTATCGGATGCGGCTGATGGGGGCGAAGGTGGTGCCGGTTTCGAACGAGCACGGTGAGGCGTTGTCCGACGCTATTGATGTGGCGTTGGCGGATTGGGTGGAAAGCTTAGGAACCACCCACTATTTGTTGGGGACGGCCGCTGGCCCGCACCCGTTCCCGAAGCTGGTGAAGCAGTTCCAGAAGGTTATTTCGGAGGAGTCCCGGCAGCAAATGCTGGAGCGCACCGGCCGGCTGCCGGATGTGGTGGTGGCGTGTGTTGGTGGGGGTTCGAACGCCATTGGGGCGTTTGCCGAATATTTGCCGAATGAGGAGGTGCGGCTCATTGGTGTGGAACCTGCTGGTGAGGGGCTGGATTCCGGGAAGCATGGTGCACCATTGAACCGCGGCAAGGTGGGGCTTTTGCACGGGTCGAAATCGTATGTGATGTTGGGCAGCGATGGGGAGGTGATGCATTCGCATTCGGTGTCGGCCGGCCTGGATTATCCGGGTGTGGGGCCGGAGCATGCTTACCTGTTGGATAGTGGCCGGGCCGAGTATGTGGGGATCACGGATGCGGAGGCATTGCAGGCGTTTCGGATGCTCAGCCGGTATGAGGGGATCATTCCGGCGTTGGAGTCGTCGCATGCGCTCGCGTATGCGTTGAAGCTGGCGGAGCATGCGGATCCGCAAGATGCGCCGCTGAATATTTTGGTGAATTTGTCGGGCCGGGGCGATAAGGATGTGGATTATGTGCGGAACATTTTGGGGGATTTAGCGGCGGAGGATCCGGCAACCACCAAGGTCACAGACCCGCATGTGGCGGAGGTGTTGGAGAAGATGACCGACGAGTCGAATGCCCGGGAGGGTGTGGGCCGGTACGCGCACCATGATGATGAGCAGGTGGGGGAGTAGGCATGGTTCAGGTGATTCGGATTCCGGTGCGTTACCACGAGGATGCGTCACTGCTCTTTGCGCATCTTGGTGGGGTGGCCCGGCCGGACACGCTACTCCTGGAGAGCGCGGATATTGATTCGAAGAAGAACACTGGTTGCATTGCGGTGCTGGAGGCTGCGGCCCGGGTGACGTGCCACGGCCAGACGGTGACGGCGGCGGCATTGACCACAGCCGGCACCCACATCATCGAACGGTTGTGCGACCAGTTGGGGGAGTTTGTGTCCGGGCGTGCCGAACAGCCGTTGGTGGCCACGTTCGAATTCCCACCGGTGACGGTCACCGACGAACGCGAACGATTGCGGGCAACCAGTAACGTGGAGGTGCTCCGCCAACTCCAGCAGCACGCCGACTACCAGGGGGAGGTGTTGCCGCTGCTTGGCGGCGGG
>CAJZGD010000232.1 GCA_915275065.1 uncultured Corynebacterium sp.
GCTGCGCCGCCAGTTCCGCTTCGGCGGCTTCGGCGTCAGCCTGTGCTTTGGCCACTTCCCACTTGACCACGAGCGTGTTGTCGGTAATGACTGGTGCGGTGGCGGCACTGGATGGTGGCAGGATGAGTCCCTGATAATGAGCCGCTCCCTCCCCGGCAGCCCCAGCAACCCCAGCACCCAGACCACTCCGAGCACCCGGGCCCTGCCCGGAATCCCCACTGTCCTTCCCTGTGGCCAGCGCGAACTGTTCCCCAGGCATGAGCATGACGTCGATGACCGACCGGAGGGCGTCGTCAAGCACGGTTCGGGAGGCCAGGCGGGGCATGTAGGCGTATTGGGTGAAGTATCCCCACAGGTCACCGACGGTCATGTCGTCCACGCGATCCCATAGAGCACCCAATTCACTGTGCAGGGTCATGCCCAGCATGGTGGGGGCGAGTTCGGTAATCAGTTGGCCGTCGCGTTTGATCTTGGTGAACACGCGCTCGGTGAGTGTTTTGCCGTCGGAGTCGGAGGTTTTTTCGGCTGCCAGTTCGAAGGGCCGGGTGGGATCAATTTGTTCAGGGTAGACCATCCACATGTAGGTGCTGCGAATGTTGCTGTTAATGGTGTCGTTGAGTCGTTTCACCCAGCTGTCAGCCTGGTTGCTTTGCTGCTTGGACAGGTTGAGTTGTTCTGCACTGTCTTGCACCATTTTCCACCCCAGGTAGTTGCGGGTGGTGTTTTCGAGGCGTTCCAGCTCGTCGGAGTCGGCAACCAGGAAGACCAGCGTGTTGCGGTGGGTTCGCTGTGCCGCACCTTTAGATTCCACTGCGGCGCGAATCCACTTGACCACCTCGGATTCCGCTCCATCTTTCTTGCGACGCCGCAGCCGGGGGTGCACGATCACGAGCCGAACCGTGTCCATGTCGGGAATGTCGGCGGCAGTATCGGGCGCAATGTGGATGTGGCTGAAGAAGCCCCGACTTTTGCCCTCCGCGGCCTTCAGCCGGCGGACGATTTCGTTCCATGCGGTGTCCGGGTCTTCCCGCAGCTGTTCCGCATGGTCACGCGCGGCTTTCGCCACCGACGGTTGGGTGTCGAACCAGTACAGGCCCTGCTCTTCGTAGAAGTAGGTGGATCGTTGGGAAATCTGTTCGACCGCGGTGCCGAAGTTGCCGAGCGGGTCGCCGGGGATTGCGGTGCCCAGCCACAGATATTGCTTGTCCAGGCCTTTGTGGGAGGTTTTGCTGCGCGGGGCCGCCCCGATGAAGATGGTGCGGGCGATGCGTTGCGTGATCGACCGTCCCCCTAGCGTGGAGCGGTCCGCGTCGATACGCTGCGCGGTGGATCCAACGCCGTCAATGTCGGAGTCGATGATGGGTTTCCACTGGTCTTCCAGGTATTGGGTGAGGTCGGTATTCACCCGGGTGGCGGACAGCGGCACATTGCCGGGCAGGATCAGCGGCGCCGCATCGTTGTTGTTGACCCAGAGTTCGTGCACGATGGAGGACACGAGTTTGAGCACGCCGCGGGTGCGCTGGAATCGCTCCAGGGTGGACCAGTCCTCGTACAGTCGATCCAGTAGTTCGGGGTGCAGCGGGTAGGATGCCCGAATGCGGTGTTCGTAGTCGTTGGTGGTGGCCACGTCCCGCGGGAATGAGGGCGCATTATTGCGGTACATGGTGACGAATTGGCGGGCCACCACCGCGATGTCGGCGAGGCCCTGCGCGTCGGGTTCCTTGAAGAGTCGCCGGCGCACGATTTCGAAGGATTCGTCCCTACTTGAGGGCCGCCACTGGTCGGCGACACGCCGGATCACGTTCTGGAGTCGTTCGAGGGCGAGTTGTCCGTTAGTGCCGCCGACCTCGATGTCGGTACCACGCCCGTCTTTCCCGCCATCGGAGGCCGGAATAGACACCACGAGCATGGCCCCGGGGATGCCCCGCACAGTCTCCGTTAATGATTGCGCGAAAGTGAATTGAGTGTCGAACGAGCCCGCGGGCAGTTCCTTATCGGTGACGAGTTGGCGCGCATACGCCACCCATTCGTCGATGAGGATGAGCACCGGACCGTGGGCGCTAATGAGTGTGTGCAATGCTTCGCCAGGGTTGGTGCCGGACCTGTCCGCACCGGCAACAATGTCATAGGCCTCCCTGCCGCCCAGCTGCCACGCGAGCTCACCCCACAGCGTGTTCACCTCGGTGCCGTCTTCCTTGATGCTTGGCGACCCCGCCTGCAAATACGTGCCCACCAGGGTGACGCGCCGTACCCCCAGGTCATCCAGCCGCGGGTTGCCAGCGTCTTGGATCAGGTCCTGTATTTCCTGCGGAAAATCGTCCTTCTTGGTGCCACTGAACAGGTGGTAGAGGGCCAGCATGGAGTGGGTTTTGCCGCCGCCGAAGTTGGTTTGCAGGTTCACCACCGGGCTGGCGTTGGCGTCCCCGCTGAGGCGTCGCAAAGCGCGGGTGAGCAGGTCCCGCAGCCCCTCGGTCAGGTAGGTGCGGCTGAAAAACTCGATCGGGTCGCCGTATTCGCTGCTCGCCTGCCCCTTGCTCACGTCGTAGAGGTCGGCGGCAAATTCGGACGCGGTAAAGTCGCCACGCGCCACATCGTCGTGCGGGTGAATGATTTCCCGCCACGGTTTCAGCCCCTTACTTGCGCTTATCGACGCCGGGTTCGTGGGCTTTGACCGCTTCCGGGTCCGGTCCTCGTACACCGTGCGCTGCAGGTCTTCGCGTAGTTTGCGCACGTCATTCGCGGAATCCATCGAGTTGACCGCCCGCAACAGGCGTTCGATCGTGTCCAGGGCACGGCCCGTATCATCAGAGTTGAAAGCGGCACCGTGCGCCCACTCGTTTCGGGTATCCCGCAGTTCCGAAGCTAAACTTTGCTGCCCCCGGGACAGTTCCCTGCTGAACTCCCGGCCGTACTCAGTGATCGCCCGCAGCTGCACCTGCGGGTCGGTTTTCTCCAGCCTGCGGCGCTCCCGACCGTAACGCTGCGCGTCCTGGGCGGACATCAGTTCCGGCCAGTCACTGGTGTGAAAATACCTGGTCATCACCTCGTCCACAAGGTCATGCAGCCCCTCCTGGAGCAGGTCGAATGCTCTGGTGATGCGTTCCCGGTTATTGAGTGCCATGATTCATTGCGTCCTATTTTTCTTTGCCGATGGGAAGGGTTTCTTGGTGGGCTTTCGGATGGGCCACAATCTGACGAGCCTGCTCGTTGAGGTCACCCCAGGAACTCACCAGGCCGTTGAACAGGATGGCATCGTCGGTGTCTTTGTTTTTCTCCGCCTCGTGGAACAGCAGGAAGCCGAGTTCTTTCACCGCGTCCAGGCTGACTTTCTCCCCCACCGCGGGCAGGAGTTCTGCAACTTTGTCCACGCCGTCTTTCGCCAGCACCGCGGCCAGCCGCACGGTTGCCTCCCACACGCTCACGTGCTCGTCCGCCACCGGATCCCACGCCTCATTCAGTTGGGTTGGCGACAGCAGCCGGGCCTTGCCGCCCTTGGCTTCGAAGATACCGCCGCGTTGCAGCTCTGCCAGGGAGGTGTCGGAGCTGCGGGCCAGCTGGTCGGCGATGCCGGAGCTGTCGGCATCCCACCCGTATTGGCGGTACCAGCGCACGGCGAACCGGGTGTCCGAATCCAGGTCGGATTCCTGTTCCCCCAACACCTCGTCGAGGGTGGCGTTGATGAGCTGCAGCGCATCCCGGACGCTCATGTCCGACCCATCGGCTTCCCGCACTTTGGCGTACCGGGAGAACACGGAAATCCCTGGCCCAATGGTCGCTTGGGCCAAATCCACGGGGGCGATGGCGCCCTGCATGAGGGTGCGCAATGCTTCGGGGAGCTCGGATTTGAGGGCTGCGACAAAGGCCCGGCGCGCCACTGCCCGCGCATCGGCAGGGCGG
>CAJZGD010000233.1 GCA_915275065.1 uncultured Corynebacterium sp.
GCCCCGGCGGCGGGCGGTGGGCTGCTGCCCGGCGCGGAGCTCTCCACGGTGGATTTGACGAAGCTGCCGGAATTATCGACCCTACCGGAGCAGTCGGTGCTGGACTACCGGCTACAACCGGCATTGGGGAGCGTGACCACGGATTCGCTGCAGCAAAACTTCAACACCCAAACCATGCCCCTCAACAGCAGGGTGATGGGGTTGGAAGACTTCGAACGGCACATTATCGAATCCCCGGAAATCTACTCCTACCTGCGTATCCTCAATGAGCTGGACGATAATTTAACGTCGTGGGCGGCAAAACTGGTGCGGGTGCACGAGCTGCTCACCCTGGACCCGAACGACGCCACCGGGCTGCATGTCCGCTCGGCGTTTTTGGCGTTGGTGCTGTTGGAAGGGGTGCCGCAGTATTGGTCCGGGGTGCACAGTTTCGTGCATCTTACCGCGGAGGAAAAAACCACCCTGGTGACCACGGCAAAAAACTATGTGGTGCAGCTTCTCATGACGTATCAACTGTCCCGTGATAATTGGGAGCAGCGCATATCCGAAACCAACACGTATTACGATAACCTGGATTTGGTTGGGTTATTGGAGGCGGTGAAAACCCAGGTGCTTGCCGAGTTGAAAACCGAATCAGTCCACCATCATCCCCCGCAATACTAGTTTCAAAGGATCATCGTCATGGCGCCTAACACCATTATCTTGGGCAATAATGAGTCCCACACCATTGCGCTTGGCAGCTTCATTCGCCTCAAGGCCTGGATCATGCCCGATGATCTCAGCGGCATTAAGCTGGAGGTCAGTGGGGATGTGAGCTATAACCGGTCCAATGATGCCCAACTGTATGTGACCGACTGCCGGGGTAGGGTGGAGATCATTGTGAAGCCGGCGTCGGGTGGGGAATTCCCGCCGGACCATTCCGTGATTCTCATGGTGGACCAACCAACCGCGGGGGAGCATATTTGCCTGGAGTTTGAGGAAGCCCGGGTGGATGGGGCCGCGGAACGGGTCCTGGGAGAGATCACCCCGGTGGATGAGGATTTTGTGCTGGTCAAACGCTACCAGTCCGGTGACGGCGGCAACCTGCCCCGGGAGGCAATGACCGTGGTGTCGGCGTTGCGGGCCCAAGGGGTGTCGCACACCAGCACGAAAAGTTTGCAGGTGGTTTTTGACGCCACCGCATCAATGAATGCGTCGGTGGCGCCGACCGATCTGGAGATCGTGAATAATGTGATCCGGGGGATCGCCTACCACCTGGATATTGATGTGGCCGGCGACCTGCAATCACAGTTGGCGCTGTATCAGGCTGAAGCTCCCTCCCGGGTGGGGTCCCCGGCAATGGCGATCAACCCGCGGGCGTCGGTGGCGGTGGTGACCAATTCGCCCAGGCCCTACATGTCGACGTTTCCTGTTCCTACCTTGGTGTTTGTGGTGGGGAAGCAGGCAACCCCGGAGGCCTGGGTGTACCAGAAATCCTATGGGGAGAGTCAACCGTTGCACATCATTGTGATTGATGATGCGCAAAAAGAGGCACTACAATCAGGCAATCATGCGGCCTTTCACCATTATGCGACCGTGGTGCAGGCTGCGCTTAATGCGTCGACAAGCGTCGGCGATAACCAGCCCGCTAACCCGTTCGGAGGTAACTAATGTTTGCCAGGTGTCCAGAAACCTATAAGCCTTTAGAGCCAGGTCAAACCACCACCTATAATGGCAACCCATTATTACCGGGTTGGGAGGATTCCGTCACGCATTGCGTGGTCATGGCGGGGGCGCGCGCTTCCGGGAAGAGCCTGTATTTGGCGGTGCTCATTAAACAGTTGGAACTCATGGCGTTGCAGCGGTTCACGCGTGTGACCATTAAGGCTGCTGACGAATCCACCCGCCAACGCTATAAAGAAAACTATGAGCGCCCCCTGTATGAGGAAATGAAACACATGGCACCCACCCCCACCAGCGCCAATGTGGATGCCTACCAGCGGGACCCATTCATTTTTAAGCTCGGCAAATGGCCGGACGTCAATAATGATCTGCGGGAGCACTATTTAGTGATCCGCGACGTGGCGGGCGAAGATTTGGAAAACCCCAACCTGGACCCTAATTCCATGGAGTTTTTTCGCTACGCTGACCTGGTGATTTTCCTGTTTGACCCCACCCGGGTGCGCAGCATCGCCCCCTACCTGGAGGGCATGTATGCCCGGCAAAGCCAAACCGGTGGGGAGCCGGAGCGCGTGCTGGATAATATAGCTCGATTGATTGGCGACGAGCGGCCCAAACTCGCGGTGACGATTGCCAAGTTCGATATTTTGCAGTCGCTGGCGAAAAAGAGCGTGCAGGATAATAAGTGGAAAAGCATCATGGCCAATGAGGGTGCGGCGTTTAGCCGCGACACCGGCTGGAGCTACCAGTACCACAACCAGTGGATTCTGCACCTGGAAATCCAGTCCCTGCTGCGGAAATTTGAGGCCCACGAGCTGCTCAATACGATCGAGGAATTATACGCTAACGAGCCCAGCAAATACTCCTATTTTGCGGTGTCCGCGCTGGGTGAAGCCCCGAAAGGCCAGGACTTAGACCGCAAGGGCATCGCCCCCTACCGGGTGTTGGACCCGGTGCGGTGGCATTTGGGCCGGTTTGGGGTGCTCATGGGTAAGGAAGACACATATCAATGAGTCAACAACATCCGTTTGACGACCCCTTCGCCGCCGACCCCGGGCCGGCCACATATGTGCCCTCTGCGGGGCATGATTATTCCCGCTCGGTGGTCAGCCATACCGGCCGCAGTTTCCGCCCCGGGTTTCGCGCCACCTCGGGGTTGAACGCGCCACTGTTATTGTGGGCGGCCAGCGCCTGCTACATGCTGGAATTATGCTATATCCTGTGGCTGGTGTACCAGGTTTACGAAGAATCCCACAGAATTAATTCCATTGCGGCAGCCCTATTATTCCTCCTCATCGCCGGGGTGACGACACTCGTGGTGGGCATGATGAAAGCCCAACTGTGGGGCAGGTGGGGGCTGGTAGCGGTCACCATAGTGGGGATTCTCGTCGTGGTGGTTCCCGACCTGTGGCCGATCACCCTCTTGGGCATCGGCGGGGCGATTCTCGCGTGGCTGCCGAGCAATAAATACTGGTTCGGCTACCGGTAGCATTGAAGTTCCAAAGCCGTAACTAGGACTAACGTATGAATGTATGCCAAACAGTGGGTTGTTCAGCTGAATCACACTCGGCATTGTGCTATGGATCAAAGCTATATTAGGGTCTGGACGCGAACATATCCTAAAGTGAGATGTGGTGGGCTTTGGATACTAGTTGGTAGGAAAAATATAGTGTTTGGACTACTTCTGCCGGCTCATGATGACACCTCCATTCCGTTTTAGCCTCGGCTGGGGTGTGGTAGCCGAGCCTAGAGTGCAGATGTTGGGTGTTAAACCATTCGACATATTCCGAGATAGCTGTCGCTACCTTGGCCAAGTCTTCCTATGGACGCCCGTGTTGTGGATGAGTTCTGCTTTGTATAGTAAGTTCAGTTTCTGTTAGGGCCTTATTATAGGGAATTCTATTTAGTCGCTGGGAGATATGACCCTCATCATGAAGCTTATTCAGTTGTTGGGAAAAAACTCATCTACGCCAACAAGGAGAAAATCAGAAAGGATATACCTTTTAGCTTTGTCTTCCTTGCTTCTAGAGACTAGTCATGTGTGGGGCCATTGAATAAGCTACAGGGGAACCACAAAGCGATTGGATAAAGCTTTTGAAAATACAATGATTAGACACAAGGAAACCTTTGGATATGATCCAAGAGTAAAAGCTGGAAGATAATTATGTTTTCTATCAAGAAAAATAAAACAACAAGCACCTTATGGCATGTCTTGATTCCTATGTC
>CAJZGD010000234.1 GCA_915275065.1 uncultured Corynebacterium sp.
GCGGTCTCCTCTTCCAGGCCGGAGCCGGAAGCGGTCTCCTCTACCTCGTCCGCTAGCATGGCGTCCACCTCGGACTCCGCCTGGGAGAACACCACGGACACACCCAACGCCCCCGGGCCACAGTGCACCGCCAGCACCGATTCCATGGGCATCATCATGATGGATGAGTCCACCGGCAGGCTGGTTTTGAGTTGGTCCTCCAGCGCCCGGGCTGCTTCCTTGGCCTCACAGTGTTGGATCGCCACGAATGCGGGCAGTCCCCCAGCACGCGCCGTGATCAACTCGGTGAGTTTCGAAAATGCTTTCGCCTGGGTGCGGGTTTTGATTGCTAATTCGATTCGGCCGTTATGAATCTGCATGATCGGTTTCGTCGCCAGCGCCACCGATACCATGGCTGTCGTCGCCGAAATCCTCCCGGACTTGCGAATCTCATCAATCCGGTGCAAATAAATCCAGGTCTCCGACCGGGAAAGCGTGTCCTCCGCCAATTCCGCGCACTCGGCGAGCGATGCCCCATCCATGGCGATGCGGGCCGCAGCCATGGCCGCCGCCCCCACATTCATTCCCACACTTTGGGTGTCAATCACCGCCACGGAACCATCGAAAACCGCCGAAGCGGCCACGGCTGCCGACCAGGTGGCGGATAGGTCTTTGGAAAGATGCAACGCCACTACCCCAGCGTCACCACCACGCTCTAGTTGGCGGGCATAGGCCGCCGCCAGTTCCAAAGAAGACAGGCCGGAGGTGGATTTATCCTCCTCATCCCCCAACATATGCAGGTCTAACACCGTAATCCCCAAATCCCGGGCCACATGTTCCGGCAGCCCCGCTGAGGTATCAGTCACCACTCGAACTGGCATAAAATCACTCACCTACTTAACAGATCTACTATCCCTGTTTACCAGGTTCACCCACCTTGGTGCGTCGAAAAGCGTGATGTACCGAAACCCGCAGGCTATGCCGATACCCCAATGTTCCACCCATCCAAATACCATTGGGCGTCGGCCACGGTGGCGGGGTCGAACACCGGTGGCGTCGACTGCTTCTGGCCATCGGCGGCTGACCAGCGCGGACGGGCGGTAAGCTGCGACCCACATGTGTTCCCCAACCCGGAAAACAACGGATACTGCCGCACCTGAAGCTCCAACAAATTCGAGGTCAGGGCACTAATCACCCCGCCGTGGGCGACAAGCAGTACCGTTGCAGAATCCCAATCCGTCAGCGACTGCATGAGCTCCGTCACCACCGGCCGGGCCCGGCGCGCCACTTCGACTCTGGATTCGCCGCCGGGGGGCGCCCACGTCGCATCGTGTCGCCATAGTGCCCGCATGCCGGGATAAAGCTGGTCTACTTCTTCGTGGGAGCGGGCCTGCCACAGGCCTAAGTGTGTTTCCCGAAGTCGTTCGTCTTTTTCCACGGGCAGGTTGAGACGTTGGCCGATCACGGTGGCGGTGTCGAATGCCCGATCGAGGTCGGAGGAAACGATTTTGACGATGTTTTTGCGGGTGAGGAATTCGGCCGCCGCTGCTGCTTGTTCAAATCCGACCGGGCTGAGCTTGGTGTTGAGGTGGCCTTGCATCCGGCGGGTGGCGTTGTATTCGGTTTGGCCGTGGCGCAGCATGATGAGGCGGCGGGTCATGATGGGGTTATAGCTCCTCTTCGGGCTCGGGATCTGCCAGGGGGATGTCGTCCAGGGATTCTACTGTGCGTACATCTACCTCACTGGACCAGTCGTCGGGCCGCACCATGGTTTCTAGGCCGGGCACGTCGATGAGTGGGCAGTCCCGGTAGAGCTGGTCGAGCCGGTAGTATTCCCGTTCGGTGCCGCGTTGCACGTGGATGACGAGCATGCCGTAGTCTAGCAGGACCCACCGGTTTTCGCGGTTGCCTTCGCGTCGTTTGGGTTCGTGGCCAAGTTCGGCGAGTTCGTCTTCGACTTCGTCGACGATGGCGCGGACTTGCCGTTCGTTGTCGGCGGAGGCCACGACGAATATTTCACAAATGTCCATGACGCTGGATACGTCGATGAGTGCGATATCGGTGGCGAGTTTTTCGTGTGCGGCTCGGGCCGCGACGATTGCTAGTTCTTTAGTATCTTCGCTTGCAGTCACTCAAATCCCTACATCTTTTCGGCTGGTAAAAATATCTACCCTATTAGTTTTTCATGAATTAGGAAACTTTGGGAAACCCACCTGGGTTTTTGTTGGTTTTAGCGGGTTGTTACTGGTATAGGCCTCGTTTGCTGATGTATTGGACGACGCCGTCTGGGACGAGGTACCAGACGGGTTTTCTGGCGTGGGCGCGGCGTCGGCAGTCGGTGGAGGATATGGCCATTGCTGGGATTTGTACTAGTTCTACTCGGTCTTGGTACTTTTCGGGCAGGTTGGTGTCGCGGAGGAGGTAGCCGGGGCGGGTGACGCCAACGAAGGTGGCGTAGTCGAATGCTTTTTCCCATTCTCGCCAGGTGAGGATTTTTTCGAGGGCGTCGGCACCGGTGATAAAGAAGAGTTCCGCGGTGGGGAAGATATTGCGCAGGTCGGAGAGGGTGTCGATGGTGTAGGTGGGGCCGGGTCGGTCGATGTCGACGCGGCTGACGCTGAATCTGGGGTTGCTGGCGGTGGCGATGACGGTCATGAGGTATCGGTCTTCGGCGGCGGATACTTCTCGTTCGCTTTTTTGCCAGGGTTGGCCGGTGGGGACGAAGATGACTTCGTCGAGGTTGAAGAGGTTGGCGACTTCGGAGGCTGCGACGAGGTGCCCGTGGTGGATGGGGTCGAAGGTGCCGCCCATGATGCCGATGCGGAGTGGCGGGGAAGCCGTCGGGGTGTGAGCCATGCTGATAATGCTGCCTTGTTGGTGTGGTTATGGTCGGGTTTGTCCGGTGCCGTGGAGGATCCATTTGGTGCTGGTGAGTTCGGGCAGGGCCATGGGTCCGCGGGCGTGGAGTTTTTGGGTGGAGATGCCAATTTCGGCGCCCATGCCGTATTGTTCGCCGTCGGTGAAGGCGGTGCTGGCGTTGATCATGACGGCGGCGGAGTCTACTTCGTTGGCGAATCGTTGTGCGGTGGTGATGTTGGTGGTGCAGATTGCTTCGGTGTGGCCGCTGGAGTAGCGGCGGATGTGGTCGAGGGCCCCGTCGATGCCGTCGACGGTGCGGGCGGCGATGTCCATGCTGAGGTACTCGTCGGTCCAGTCGGTGTTGGTGGCGGGCACGATGGCGGTGGCGCCGAAGGCTGCGAGTTCTTCGGGGTCGCCGTGGATGGTGACGCCGGCGTCCTGCAACGCGGTAATAATCGAAAGTTTGTTCTCGTCGCTGAGGTTGGTGTCGATGAGGACGGTTTCGGCAGCGTTGCAAACGCTACAACGGCGGGTTTTACTGTTGAGCAATATGGTGATGGCCTGGTCCAGGTCGGCGTCGCGGTCGATATAGACGTGGCAGTTACCGGTTCCGGTTTCGATTGTGGGCACGGTTGCGCCCATGACAACCGCGTTGATGAGGCCGGCGCCACCCCGGGGGATCACCACGTCGACAAGCCCCCGGGCGGTGATGAGGTCTTGGACGCTCTCGTGCGTGGCACAGGGCAATAATTGCACTGTTTCCGCTGGTAGACCATGTTGTTCGGCAATGGTTTGCAGGATTGCCACGAGTTGCACATTGGTGTGGTTGGCGGATTTCGACCCGCGCAGCAGCGCCACATTACCGGATTTCAGCGCCAGCCCGAAGGCGTCGACAGTAACGTTTGGCCGCGCCT
This sequence comes from uncultured Corynebacterium sp., assembly GCA_915275065.1. GTDB lineage: Bacteria > Actinomycetota > Actinomycetes > Mycobacteriales > Mycobacteriaceae > Corynebacterium. The sequence goes on from CAJZGD010000234.1 coordinate 3,753, forward strand.
CGTACACCATGCCCATGACCCCCAGCGGCACCCGCACCTGCCGCATCTGAATCCCATTGGGCATCACCGACCCGCGCAGCACCTGCCCTACCGGATCCGTGAGGGCGGCTACCTGCCGAAGCCC
>CAJZGD010000235.1 GCA_915275065.1 uncultured Corynebacterium sp.
GTCTCGGCATTCCTGCTGAACCGCTCTTCCGATCTCGATTCTCGTGGCCACCTGCCCCGTGGTGTTTGCCCCCGCCATGCACACCGAAATGTGGCTAAACCCCGCCACCCAGGCCAATGTGCATATTCTGCGCAGCCGAAACATTGTGGTGTTAGAGCCCGACCATGGGCGGCTGACCGGGGCAGACATCGGCCCCGGCCGGATGTTAGAACCCAACCATATTGTTGAGCTGGCCCGCACCGTCTACGATGGGGAATCCCTCCAACCCACCCTGGTGGGGAAGACCCTGCTGGTCACGGCCGGGGGCACCAGGGAAGCCATCGACCCGGTGCGGTATATCGGCAATCGCTCCTCCGGTCGGCAGGGGCTGGCCATTGCGGACATTGCGGTGCAGCGGGGGGCGACGGTTTTTGTGATTGCCGGCCATACCGAATCCGACATTCCCTCCGGGGCGACCGTGGTGCGGGTGGAGTCGGCCCGGGAAATGCGGGACGAGGTGGAACGCCTCTCGGGTGGCGCGGACATTATCATTATGGCGGCAGCGGTGGCGGATTTCCGCCCCGAACATGCGGCCGAATCCAAGCTGAAGAAGGGCACCCACACGGATGCATTGAGCACGATTCATCTGGTGGAGAACCCGGATATCCTACGGTCGGTCGTCGACAAGCGAGAGCTGCGGGAGTTGTCGGAGCACGCAATCATCGTGGGATTCGCCGCGGAAACCGGGGACGATGTGGGCACTGTGTTCGATTACGCCCGGGCTAAACTGGCGAAAAAGGGCTGCGACCTGCTGATGTGTAACGATGTTTCCGGTGGCAAGGTGTTTGGGCAGGCCAATAATCGAGGGTTCCTGCTCGCCCGCAACGGTGCCATCATCAATATTGCTGAGGGCAGCAAGCACGTGGTAGCTGCGCAAATCCTTGACGTCATCGAGGCCTTAAACCAAGCAGACTTGCCGGATTAGACAGCTTAGTCTATATTTGGTTGTGCTCGGGCGCCTGTTCGGGCGCATGCTCAAACCGAAAGAATACTTTATGCCTCATCACACCTTGCGCTTGTTCACCAGCGAATCCGTCACCGAAGGGCATCCCGATAAAATCTGCGACGCCATCTCCGACAGCATACTTGACGCAATTTTGGCCCAGGATCCCACCGGCCGGGTAGCGGTAGAAACCCTGGTCACCACCGGGCAGGTTCACGTGGTGGGGGAGGTGCGCACCACCTCCTATGTGGATATCGCCACCCTGGTGCGCCAAACCCTGGTCGATATCGGGTTCGTGTCCTCCGACGTGGGGTTTGACGGCCGCACCTGCGGCGTGAACATTGCCATTGGTGAACAATCCGCCGAAATCGGTGACTCCGTTTCCGTCTCCCAAGAAGTCCGCGACGGGCACGACACAGATGCCGACGACCAAGCCGGCGCCGGCGACCAGGGCCTCATGTTCGGCTACGCCTCCAACGAAACCCCCGAATACCTGCCGCTGCCGATTTCGCTCGCCCACCGGCTGTCCCGCCGACTCACCCAGGTCCGCAAGGAAGGCATCGTCCCACACCTCCGGCCCGACGGAAAAACACAGGTCACCCTGGGCTACGATGATGCGGGCCGGCCGGTACGGCTCGACACCGTGGTGGTGTCCGCCCAACACGACCCCGATGTAACCCAAGAATGGCTGCGGCAGCAAATCCAAACCCACGTTGTCGACTGGGTGCTTGCCGACGCCAACCTCGACGGCATCGACACCACCAGCTACACCCTGCTCGTCAACCCCTCCGGCTCGTTCATCCTTGGCGGCCCCATGGGGGATGCCGGCCTGACCGGCCGAAAAATCATTGTCGACACCTACGGGGGCATGGCCCGCCACGGGGGCGGCGCATTCTCCGGGAAAGACCCCAGCAAGGTGGACCGATCCGGGGCATACGCCATGCGGTGGGTGGCGAAAAACATTGTTGCCGCCGGCCTCGCCGACCGGGCCGAAGTCCAGGTCGCCTATGCCATCGGCCGGGCAAAACCCGTCGGCCTCTATGTGGAAACCTTCGGCACCGCCCACCACGGCCTGACCGACGCCCACATCCAAGAAGCAGTCGCACAAGTATTCGACCTGCGGCCGGCTGCGATCATTCGGGAACTCGACCTGCTGCGCCCCATGTACGCCCGCACCGCCGCATACGGCCATTTCGGCCGCGACGATCTTGACCTGCCCTGGGAACAAACCAACCGAATCACCCAACTTCGGGACGCCCTACATATCCAGGGTTGATGCTACAATAGGCGAATGCCAAAAACCCGGGAACCTGCCACATACGCGCCGGTAGCGCGGGTTTTACCCCTACTCGGTTTGAGCGTTATCGACCGCTACTTCGACTACCGCATCGACACCAAATTATCCGATGCCGCCCAACCGGGGGTACGGGTACGGGTCCGGTTTCATAACCGCATGGTCGACGGCATCCTCCTCGACCGGGTTACCGAATCCGAATTCGACGGGGAACTCAGCTGGCTGGACCGGGTGGTGTCCCCGGAAATCGTGTACCCGCCCAGCACCCGGAAACTCGTCGAAGCCATCGTCAACCGTTATTCCGGCACCACCAGCGACCTCATCCGCCTCGCCATCCCTTCCCGCCACGCGGGTGCGGAAAACACCGACACCACCACCGCCTGGGAGGACTTCGGCGAGGTAGGAGAACCCGACCTGTCGCACTGGTCCAGCTACACCCACGGGGAATCCTTCGTTGATGCGGTCCTGCGGGGCCAAACCGCCCGGGCGGCCTGGCAAATCCTCCCCGGCGACGACTGGGCGGCGGCACTCGCGGCCCTCGCCGTGAAAGTAGTCAAAGACGGCGGTGGTGCCCTCATCGTCCTCCCCGACCAGCGGGACATAGACCACATGGAACAGGCCCTGCGGAACCTCGTCTCCCCGAAACAAATCACGATCCTCACCGCATCCCAAGGCCCGCACGCCCGCTACAGTCGATTCCTGAGCATCCTACACGGCCAAGGCCGGCTCGTGATCGGCACCCGATCCGCAGTGTTCGCCCCCATTGCGAACCTCACACTCGCCATCATCAAAGACGACGGCGACCCCAGCCTGGTCGAAACCCACGCCCCCTACTTTCACGCCCGGGAAGTACTCACCACCCGCTCCGCCCAGGAACAATGCTCCCTCATTATCGCCGGGCACGCCCGCACCGCCGAAACTCAACTCCTCGTCGACTCCGGGTGGGCACACGACCTGGTTGCCGGCCGCGACACCATCCGCACCCGCATGCCCCGCATCCACGCCTCCGGCGACACCGATGACGCCTTAGAACGCGACCGCCACGCCCGCGGCTCCCGCCTACCCAGCAGCGCCTACCAGGCCATTCGCGCCGCCCTCGACCGCGGCGCCCCCGCCCTAGTGCAGGTGCCGCGCAAAGGTTATGTTCCCATCCTCGCCTGCCGCCACTGCCGAACCCACGCCCGCTGCCGCCACTGCAACGGCCCCCTGGGCATCCCCTCCGGCGATGGTTACGCGACACCCAGCTGCGGCTGGTGCGGCCGACAAGACCCCAACTACCGGTGCAATAACTGCGGTGGCACCGGCGTGCGGGCCGTGGTGCTAGGACACGACCGCACCGCCGAAGAATTCGGCCGGGCCTTTCCCCAAACCACAATCATCGTGTCCGGCGGCAATAAAATCATCGACACCATCCCCGCCGAACCAGCCATTGTCATCGCCACCCCCGGGGCCGAACCCCAAGTCACAGACGGCAGTTATGGTGCCGCCGTGCTGCTCGACGCGTGGGCGCTCCTCAACCGGCAAGACCTCCGCGCCACCGAAGAAACCCTCGCCAAATGGGCGCACGCCACCAGCCTGGTCGCCAGCCACACACACC
>CAJZGD010000236.1 GCA_915275065.1 uncultured Corynebacterium sp.
CGCCTGCCGAAGGTTCCCTCTCGGCGGGAGACCGTATCGTCAGTATCGCCGGGGAAAAGGTCGAGAGTGGGGGCCATGCCCAAAAGATTGTGCGCAGTAAAAAGCCGGGTGATGATGTTACCGTTACGGTTCGCCATCGGGGGGCCACCGAGGAAAAAACCATTACCCTTGCCGAGCATCCGAGCGATAAAAAACTGCCCTTCCTCGGCATTAGCATGACTACTGTTCCGACCGGGGATATCACTGTGAAATATAACCTTGAGGATGTGGGTGGGCCGTCCGCCGGCATGATGTTTGCGCTTGCGGTCATTGACAAGCTGTCCCCGGGCCAATTGAACCATGGAAAATATGTGGTGGGTACCGGCACTATTGACGACGACGGAAACGTGGGACATATTGGCGGCATTGAACATAAGGCCCGGGCCGCCGCCGACGATAACGCGGAACTGTTTCTCGCCCCCAAGGACAATTGTGCCGACCTTCGAGGCAAGGATTTTGGTGCTATGAAAATTGTTTCCGTCGCCACCCTAGAGGAAGCTATTACCCAAATGGATAATTATGCGGCCGGGAACGACCTTCATCTTTGCGAATGATCACTGTTCGGGCTGCTCTTCCTCGGTGGTTTCCATGACTTCCGAAGTTTCGGATTCGTCCGCTAACCCTAACTGGTAGATCCGTTTTGTCGGATCCACGGTATCTGTCGACACCATTTGCTGCATCACTAGGCCTTTTTCGTTATCCACGACCGTGATGACTGCGGTGCTGCCCAGGGTTGACCAGCCCACCACAAGCTTTCCGGTGTCTTTAATCACCCGGGAGTTTCGTAGTCCTGTTAATAGTTGCGTCGATGACGCAGCTTTGGAATCCGAGGCGAAGAATTGGAATTGCCCCACTTCCTTCCCGGAGCAGGCCAAGGATCCTTCCACACCATTAGGGGTACAAACCTCAAACTCGTCAAAGAGTGATGAGGGTGCCAGCGAACCAAATGTTTTCCGGGCTTCCGCCACGGTTTCGTCTGGTTCCCCGGATTTTTCCGATTTTGCCCCGGTGTGTTTCGTCGATGATGCTGGCGCTGAACTGGTATCCCGTGGCAGCGAGGACTCCAGTGGTGATGTTACCGGTGTGACACTGGGGGGCATATTGGTTCCCGTCCCAGCATTGTCGTTCGTGCATGCCGATAACGCAATTGTGGTGAATAATACGACCAATGACCTACCAGTCCATCGTGCGACCTGAGTAATCTGGGATGGCCGGACATATTTTCCCATCATAACCTCCATATCCAAGCGCCATTATTCTACTCAAACGTAGCCTGAAGCGCCGCAATTACACCTGATGCGACACCCGGCCCGCCCCGGAGTTCCCGGCGACCAGGTGCCTGCGGATCCGTTTCAGATGGCCGTAATTGCAGCAGTGTCAGTTGTGCCATATCGTCTCGGAGTACCCCTGAGAATAATCGGGCCGGCCTGGGTGGTGTTGATGCGTCGGCGTTGGGGTCAAGGAAGCGGATTTCTTGTGCTAGGATTGCGCCCACCACCCCGTCAGGCCAGGTGACGCGGCTGATATAGTCACTTAATTCTTCGGATTCCGGGGGGAGGTTGTTGGGTAACTCCTGGACGACCAGGGTCAGCGGGGCGTCGTCAAGCACGTCGTGAGCAAGCTTGATGAGTGCGGTAGGGACCAGCCCAAACAAGGTGGGAGGTGCGTCCCAACCCTTGGCGTCGATAAAATCGACGGCCTCTAACATGGCCTTGTTTAGTGCTTGCGGGGATAGCTCATGGGAAATCCCTGCGTAAGGTTTGTTGTTCATGACGTGGCGTAGCCCTTCTTAGTAATTACTTGGTTAATGCCGGTATTGTAAGGAGTTATTGTGACAAGTCGTTGAATAATCATGAAATCAGAAACATAGATTAACGAATTTGACTAATTTCTATTGAAAAGGAGTTGGCGTTGGCTACTGGCTCAACACCATCAGCCCCGCAAATCGGTCGACCACCCAAACTTGTGTCCATCATTGTGCTGGCTGTTTTCATACTCGGCACCATTATCCCTACCTTTATTGGGTTTTATACCGACTGGCTTTGGTTTGGCGAGGTAGATTTTCGGAGTGTATTTAACAAGGTAATCCTCACCCGGATTGCATTATTTGTTGCCTTTGGTTTGATTGCCGCCGCTGCCGTGTGGATCACAGCAACCATCACCCAAAAGGGGCGGCAGAGTGATGAGACCCGATTTTTTGATTCTAGCCCACAGCTCATTGCCTACCGGAAAAATTTGGAGCGCTCCACCATCCGCCTTATGCGTTTCCTCCCCGTGCTTTTTGGGGTTATTGCCGGATTCTTTGGGCAGCAATCGTGGCGGGTTGTGCAGCTCTTTTTAAACCGGCAAGATTTTGGGGTGGCCGATCAACAGTTTGGTGTTGACTATGGGTTTTACGCTTTTGTGCTGCCCATGTTGCGGCTTGTCCTCAGCACACTGTCGCTCCTGCTCATTATTTCGTTCCTCATTGCGCTCATTGGCCACTACCTGCTGGGCAATATCATAATTGGCAGTCAGGCGGCCGGGCAGCGCGGTTCTATTTCCCGTTATGCGCGCATCCAACTCGCTGTTACCGCTGGGTTGTGGATGATAGTCAAATCCGTGGGCTATTGGCTTGACCGGTTTGATCTGCTCATGAGTCGTGATGAAACCTTCTACGGTGCTTCCTACACCGATATTAAGGCGGTATTACCGGCCAAGATCATCCTCATGGTCATTGCGGCATTGGTGGCGGTATCGTTCTTCAGCGTTATTGTGCTGAAAGACCTGCGGATTCCTGCCATGACCACCGTGCTCATGCTGCTGTCTTCGATGGTTATTGGGTATGCTTGGCCAGCCATGATGGAGCGGTTCTCGGTGCAGCCCAACCGGGCGGAAAAGGAATCCGAATATATTTCCCGCAATATTGAATCCACGCGCTACGCCTATGGTCTTACTGAAGACAAGGTGACCTACCAGGAAAATTGGGGGGCCAAGGGGGCAACAAAAGAAGCTGTGGCATCCGATGTGGCAACCGTATCGAACATTCGCCTGCTCGACCCGGAGATTATTTCCCCCACGTTTACGCAGCTCCAACAGCTGAAAAACTTCTATGGGTTCCCCGAATCCTTGGCGATGGACCGCTATAACATTGACAATGAACTGCGCGATTTTGTGGTGGCAGCCCGAGAAATCAACCCCAATTCGCTGCGGGAAAACCAAAAAAACTGGATTAACCGGCACACCGTTTACACCCACGGCAATGGGTTCGTGGCGGCCCGCGCCAACCAGGTGGACGAGGTGGCTCGCGACGTGGGATCGGCCCGTGGCGGCTACCCGGTGTTTACTGTCTCTGACCTGCAAACCACCGACGAAAACGCCAAAAAGCTCGGCATTGTGGTGGACGAGCCGCGCATCTACTATGGTCCACTGATCGCATCTGCCCGCGATGGGAAAGACTACGCCGTGGTGGGGTCCGAAAGCGGCAACTCTGTGGAGTACGACACTGATTCCTCCACATACACCTATGAAGGTAAAGGCGGCGTTGATATCGGAAATGTGTTCAACCGTGCCGCGTTTGCTGCCCGATATCAGGAAATGAACCTCATTCTTTCCGAGCGCGTCAACAGCAATTCCAAAATCCTGTTCGAACGTGATCCGCGGCAGCGGGTGCATAAGGTAGCGCCATGGTTGTCTACCGATTCCACAACCTATCCGGCAGTCATTGATGGTCGCATCAAGTGGATCGTGGATGGCTATACGACGCTCAACAGTCTCCCGTACGCTAGCCCCACCAGCCTGAGCGCCGCCACCAATGACACCTCTGGCGACGTTGGGT
>CAJZGD010000237.1 GCA_915275065.1 uncultured Corynebacterium sp.
CGCGGCGGGCGCCGACCCCGAGGATGTTGTACTCGCGCTGGCGCGCGCGAAAGCAACCATGGTCGCCACCGAGTATCCCCATGACGTGGTGATCGGGGCGGATTCCATGCTGTTCCTCGACGGCGAGCTCCAAGGCAAACCCCACACCGAGACGGAAGCCATAAGTCGCTGGCACAAGCAACGCGGAAAAACCGCGCAGCTCATCACCGGCCATCACATCATCGCGCCGAGCGCCGACTACTGTGCGGCAGCAACAACCACCGTGCGGTTCGCCGCAGATATCACTGATGCCGACATTGCTGCCTATGCCGCAACCGGGGAACCGTTGCCTTGCGCGGGCGCATTCACGTTAGAGGCTTTGGGTGGTTGGTTTATTGATCGCATCGAAGGGGATCCTTCGAATGTCATTGGGCTATCCCTGCCGGTAGTTCGGCGGGCTCTGTACCATTTTGGGTATGATGTACACGACTTTTGGAACCGTCGAAAAGCAGAATAATGACACAATTTAACGATATGCTTGCCCCGCCGCCAATCAAATTGCCGGAAGACCTGGTGCCCACCCCCATCACCGAATCTGTGGTGCTAGCACACCCGGCATCACCACTAGCGTGGGCCACCCTCGCCGAAGAAAAGATCGCTGCGGCCACCGCTACCCCCGATGATCCGGCAGCGCAGGCCGTGGCCTACGCCTACGCTCGCACCGGCTATCATCGCAGCTTGGACCGGCTGCGCGCCAACGGTTGGAAAGGTTGGGGTCCGGTACCGTATTCGCATCTGCCGAATCAGGGCGTATTGCGGGCGATTGCTGCGCTGGCCCGGGCATCCGCAATGATTGGTGACCAGGCCGAGTATGACCGGTGTCGCCAAATGCTATCCGACGCGGACCCGGACTGTGTGGCGCCACTGCTCGACGAGCCACTCAAAAACCGCTGAGCCGCTGCAGCCCACAGCCCCGCTAGCACGGTAAACGGCATAGCGGCTAGGGCAGCAGGGAATCATTCAGGTCGTGCAACTCCGTGGCATTGCCCGGAATGTTGGCGGGTTCCTTGTTTGCTGCGGTTGTTGGGGGCCGATTCGTGTTGGTGAGTTGCCGCGGATAATCACCAGAGGCACCTGGGACGCCCGGCTGCACTTCGCCCGGCACGGCGGGCTCCGAAGGAACCTCGACCGGAACCGACGCGGTTTCGCCCACACCACCGGCACTATCAGCTGCGGTGGCAGTCGCGCTACCCTTGTGCACGCCTTTTTGGGCGGTAACCGGCCGTTCCTTTTCCCGAACCGGTGCGGCCTCAATGACGTTCTTGATCTTGTCCCACAAGAAGGGAACCAACGTCAACACATAGTCATCGGACATGTGGTTGCCATCGCGGTACACATAGATATTGCCAATCACCGGTGGGCAGAAATCATTAGGGCAAAGCCATTGGGAGGTATCCACCGCCACCTGGTTTGGTGCGGTCAAATATTGCGCGGCGGGATCCGTCGGGGAATAAATATCGGATCGTGGCCGCCCGCATTTTTGCAGATCGTGGGTTTCTTTCCAACATTCGGACACCATCTGCCCCGTACCATCGGGATTAAGGAACCACGGATTATCCCGCAACCCAACAAACGGAATGTTCTCGCGGGACAGGAAATCCCACAGGGTGCGGTAGGAGATCGGCGCCTCATCGAGGAAGCTACCACGCTCCAGCAATGGCCGGGTGGAGTTCGTAATCACTACATCGGGTTTGTCGGTGCGGAGCCGCTCCAGCATTTTCCGGTTAAAAATCGCGCATTCGGGTGTGAACCCATCATCCCGGTCTTCGGCAAACGCCGGACAGCTTTGGCGCACGATAGGCACAACCCGGAAATGATGCTGTTTCCCAAGCTCATCCAGGGCGGCCATCCATTGTTCCGCATGGGATCCGCCAACCACATACACGAGTTTTTCGGCATTCTTATCCCCGTACACGCATTTCTCTGGGTAACGATCAATGACGATTTCTTCCGGATTATCGTGCAGGAACGACATGCAACCGTCTTCCCACGCTGGCGACACCAGGTCTGCCAACATGTATGGGTCAGGTTGGGGTTCTACCTCGGGGATGCGGGCCGCACCCAAAGCCGCCGCCCCTGGGTATAGTGTCGGGTCTAACCGCATTTGCGATGCCCGCTGCACGTCATCCCGCCAAATGACCGGCACATAGGCGACCACGGCCACGAGAACTGCAACGAGGATGGCGCCAAGCAACCGGAAGCGAGCTGCCCATGCTTGTTTTAATTGCTGCAGCGCTTCAATGGCACGGTGGTCACCAGCCATCGGGCGTTTACCGTGTTGGCGTAGTGGTTCCTCAATGAACCGGTGCGATAAATCCGCCAGCAACAATGACACGGCGATAACAATGACACCCATGATGAGACTGGGGTGGGTTTTGTTGTAGTAGACCGTGACCAGAATCAGCATGGGCCAGTGCCATAGGTACAGCGGGTATGCGATCGTGCCTAACCACCGCATGAACCTGCCGGCCAGCCAGTTCACCCCGTGGCCGCCGCCAAGTACCACCAATGCGGCCCCACCCAGCGGGTAGAGTGTGGCCGGCCCAGGGAATTGCTTCACACCATCCATGACCAACCCGGTGGTGAGCACAAGCACTAGCCCGATCCAGCTGAAGAACCGTTGCAGCCGCGGATTAATTTTAATGCGGGTGGCGAACAGCGCCAGCAGGGCTCCTAAGGTAAGCTCCCACATTCGGGAGAACGTGGAATAGTAGTTCAGCGACTGGTTTTCCGAAATATAAAGGTGAGTGGCATACCCGAAGGATGCAATGGTGACCAGCAGCAGCGTAGGCCCCGCTAGCCGGCGGGGACTCGCGGTTTTCCCCGCGGCAATAAGTCTACGAGCAAAAATCGCCACCACGGTCGCCAGCAGGATGGCAAAAATATAAAACTGCCCCTGGACCGCCATGGACCACAGGTGCTGCAGCGGGGAGACCTTATTACTGGCGGCACCATACGATGCCCCTTGGGATGCCAACATCCAGTTTTGGTAGTAGCCAAGACACGCCCATACTTGGGATGCCAGATTCAGGTTGCGGAGTTCTGGGGTGATGAGGGCAACGGTGAGGACGGTGGCGCCTAACACAACAATGAGCACGGGCACCAGTCGCCGGAGGGTACGCCAAAATGGCCACCAGGGGTTCAGGTTGGCGCCTTCCCGCGTCGCATAGCGAAGTTGGGCGCCGAGGAAAAAATAGCCCGACAACAAGAGGAAAACGTCGACACCGCCGGAAACTCTACCGACAAATACGTGGAAGAGCACCACAAAGGCAATGGCAATACCGCGAAGCCCATCGAGGTCATAGCGGTATTTACTTGCGTTGAGTTGCTCCATTCATCTCCCCAGACGTTGTGACTTTCGGTTATGGCTTCATTGTGGTCGTGGATTACGCCACTGAGACACCAGCTCTGGACACCATATAAGCAGCAAGACCTCCGCAGAAATCCTACCGCAGATATGGTAATTCATTGGTTTGTTGTGTCGGCAGTGCTGCTACCATCCGGGGTTAGTCTCTGACGTAGTGGTGTTACGCACAGATCACTATGGTACTTATCACGCTACTAGCGCTCCCCTATTTAGGTTATTTTTACCCGCATTCCGCCGGGCTATATGCCCGAACGTGCATCCGAATTCTCCCCGCGAACGCAAATCCCCCAACACACGCAGCATGGGTGTT
>CAJZGD010000238.1 GCA_915275065.1 uncultured Corynebacterium sp.
GGAGTGCTCGGCGCCCGCCGCGGCCACCCCGGCCGCCACTGGCCCCACCGTGGCCCAACTGCTGGACGGCTACACCCCCGGCGGCGACGCCACGATCGCCCTGGTCACCGACACCACCGACGCCCCCAGCGTGCTGGCGGCCATGGCGGGTGGCCTCACCGTTGAGCGGCTCGCCGCCGCCGACCCCCGTGCCAGCGTGAGCCTCATGGCGAAGAAACCCGCCACCTACTACGCCCTCGGCGCCGACTTCGGGACGGAGGCTGACTTCGCCACCCGCCTGGAGCTTGCGGATGCCGGCCCAGTGCCCAGCGGTAAAACCGGGCTGGTATTCCCCGGCAGGCGCGTCGTTGCCCTCTACGGTCACCCCTCCGGGCCGGCCCTGGGTGTGATGGGGGAGCAACCGCCGCAGGAGGCGGTGAAACGGGTTAATGATTTCGTACGCCAATACCAGGAGCTCACCCCGGACACGCCCACCGTGCCGGCATTTGAGGTCATTGCCACCGTGGCGTCTTCCTCCCCCGGGGACGACGGCGACTATTCGAACGAAAGTACGGTTGAGGAGTTGCGTCCCTATGTGGAGGCTATTGGCAAGGCCGGCGGGTTTGCCGTCCTCGATCTTCAGCCCGGCCGGGCCAGCTTTTTGAGCCAGGCCCAACGCTACCAGGAGCTGCTTGCCCTGCCCTATGTGGGTTTGGCGTTGGACCCGGAGTGGAAGATCGGGCCGGATGAGAAACCATTGGGCCGGGTCGGCAACACCACCGCCGCCGAGGTGAATGAGGTGTCAGCCTGGTTGGCGGATTTCACGAAATCCAAGAAGCTGCCCCAAAAAATATTCATCATGCACCAATTCCAATTGCAAATGATCCGCGATCGGGAACAACTCAACCTCAACCACCCGGAGCTGTCGTTTGTGCTGCATGCCGATGGTCATGGTGACGCCCACGACAAAATGGCCACGTGGGACAAGATGCGGGAAGACCTCCAGCCGCAAATCTTTATGGCGTGGAAGAATTTCATCGACGAAGACACACCTATGTTCGATCCCCGCCAGACGCTTGGTGTGCAACCAACCCCCTGGTTCATCAGCTACCAGTAGCGTCATAGCTAGCCCCCATTCCGGCGGTGATGTTAGATTTTGGATAAGATGAACCTCCACAAGCGGGAAGGATATTATGAAATTTCTACGGGTTGCCGCCGTTATTACGACTGTGAGCCTGGTGCTCACTGGTTGTTCGAAGTCTGCCTACGAGCCTAAGGCGGGCGGCGGTACGACGTCGCAAAGCGGCAAGGGCACATCGGCGGCCCCCGGGGCGATCACCATCAAGCATGCGTTCGGCGAAACCATTATTAATAAAAAACCGGAGCGGATTGCGGCCGTGGCGTGGGGAAACCAGGAAGTGCCGTTGGCGCTTGGGGTGGTGCCGGTGGGCATGCAATACGTGTCGTGGGGGAGTGACACGACCGGCATGCTGCCGTGGGTGGCGGACAAGGTGAAGGAACTCGGCGGCGAACCCCCGAAGCTGTTTGAGGAGACCGACTCCATCCCGTTTGACCAGATTGCCGACACCCACCCGGATGTGATTCTGGCGGCCTACTCCGGCATGAGCCAGGACGACTACAACAAGCTGAGTGCTATCGCCCCCACGGTGGCTTACCCCGACAAACCATGGGGAACAACCATTGAACAAATGATCGAAATGAACGCCACCGCCATGGGCAAGGAGGCCGAGGGGAAGAAGCTTGCTGCCAACCTGAAGAAGCAGATTCAAGCCTCGGTGGCGAAGCATGCCGTGCTTAAGGGCAAAAAGGTGTTGTTTACCGCGTTCGGCCCGCAGAACAGCTTTAATAAGCTGGGCTTTTACCGTTCCAGCGACCCGCGTGCCGGCTTCCTCTACGATTCCGTGGGCATGGGGATACCCAACGTGGTGGCGGAGGAATCCAAAAAATCCGGCAACGACGCCTGGGTGGAAGTATCCGCCGAGGATCCCACGGTCTTTGACGATATTGACATGATCGTCGCCTACGGCATGGACAGCGACGAGGCTAACCAGGAATGGCTGGGGAAGCTGCAAAAAGATCCCCTGCTCGGCAAGATTAAAGCCATTAAGCAGGGGAAGGTGGCGTTTTTAGACAACGGCGCGGTGGGGGCTGTGGCTAACCCATCGCCGCTGTCCATCCCGTGGGGGTTGGATAAATATTTGGATGTGGTGGAATCCGCGGCGACGAGCTAAACCATTAACCGGCCACCGCGGGTTGCGGTGCCGCTAGCTTGTCGACGGCTTCGGCGCCGGCGGGTGCCTCGTCGAACGCCGAATGGCCGTGCTCGGCAGCATCCCATACGTCCTGGTCCAGGATGCCTTCCCGCTTCGCCACAATGACCGCCACCAGGTTTTGGCCGGTCACATTCACGGCGGTGCGGCCCATGTCGATGATCGGCTCGACCGCCAGGAGCAGGCCCACACCGGACAGCGGCAGCCCCAACGTGGAAAGCGTGAGCGTGAGCATGACCGTGGCGCCGGTGGTGCCGGCGGTGGCCGCCGAACCAAACACCGACACCAGGATAATCAGCAGGTAGTGGGTGATAGTCAGGTCCACATGGTAGAAGTTGGCCACGAAAATAGCGGCGATGGCCGGGAACACCGCGGCACACCCGTCCATTTTGGTGGTCGCTCCCAGCGGCAGGGCGAACGAAGCATAGGCGGGCGGCACACCCATGGACTGTTCGGCCACCCGCTGGTTGACGGGCATCACCCCCATGGAGGAGCGGGTAACAAACCCCAGCGACGTGACCGGCCACACCCGCCTGAAGAAGCCCAGCACGGGGATGCGATGATACGCCAGGATCGCCGGGTAAATGCCGAAAATGACGACGGCCAACCCCAAGTAGATGGCGAGCACAAAGCTGGCGAGCGATCCGATGGCTTCCCACCCGTAGGCGGCTACGGCGTTACCCAGCAGGGCGGCGGTGCCGATGGGGGCGAGCCGAATGATCCACCACAACACCACCTGCACGATTTTCAGCAGGGATTCGGTAAACCGCAGGAACGGATCGGCGGCCTTACCCGCCTTGAGCGCGGCAATCCCGATGGCCATGGAGATCACAATGAGTTGCAGCGCATTGAAATCCAGGGCGACGGAACCATTCTTCAGCTTGGCGCCCAACCCCAAAATATTGCTGGGAATAACAGAGTTTAAGAACCCGAGCCACGACCCGGTTGTGGCCGGCTCCTGGGCGGCGCTGGCGTCCACACCGGCGCCCACGCCCGGCTGGATGAGGATCCCGAGAATAATAGCCGAGCTCACGGCGAGGAATGCGGTGATGGCGAACCATATGAGGGTGTGCGCGGCCAGCCGGGCAGCATTGGTGACCTGCCTCAGGTTAGCGATCGACGTCACCACAGCAGCGAATATCAGCGGCGCTATCATCACCTTGAGTAGCTGCACATAGGTATCGCCCAGCCAGGATAGTGTGCCACCCAACCAGCCTATATTGCGCGCAATGAGCCCGAGGATGATGCCGGCAATGAGGCCAATGGTGATCTGCACCCCAAAATTGCCGAGTTTCTTACCCACAGTGTTGTCTCCTTTTCTTAGACCAATCTGTCTAGCGATAATAGTCATACAACACTTGCAGTCCCAAATCATGTGGGCATATTTTTATTCATACCTAGCTTTACGACGTAGGTAGCCCACCTCGCG
>CAJZGD010000239.1 GCA_915275065.1 uncultured Corynebacterium sp.
CACCCCGATAGTGGGATGCCCGCCCGGTCGTCGATAAGCTAGCTTGCCACGGTAGCAGTTTCGATCTTTACTTCCTTTGCCGGCTTGCCGTCGCCTTGGCCGCCCTCGACGCCATTCTTGGCAATCTTATCCAAGACCGCCAGGCCCTTGTCCGACACCTTGCCGAAATACGTGTACTTCGGCGGCAGCGGCGATTCGCCCCAGTTGAGGAAGAACTGCGAACCGTTCGTGCCCTCGCCCGAGTTCGCCATGGCGATGGAGCCCCGCGGATAATTCACCGGCTGCTCGGCCGCAGCACCCGACGCCTCATCCACCGGATATTCGTCGGCGAATTTAAACCCAGGGCCGCCAGAGCCGGTACCGGTCGGGTCGCCACATTGCAGCACCTTAATGCCGGCGGTGGTGAGTCGGTGGCACACCGTATTGTTGTAATAGCCCGATTCCGCCAGGTGTGTGATCGCGTTGACTGTGCAAGGTGACGCCGCCCGATCGAGCTCCATGTCCACCTCGCCCTCGTTCGTAGTCAGTGTGACCTTGACCGTACCCTTTGCTGACACCTGTTCGGTTTTCGGCAACGATACTTCCTTCGCTGCCTCGCCGTTCTTGTCGTATTTGCAGGTTACGGTGTCGCCCAACGCCTTTGCCCGCTTCATGGACAGCGGCCGCACCTCTGGTGTGGCTGCGGTTGTGCTTTGCGACGCTGCCTGGTCCTGCTTATTCTCATTCCCAGTGTATTTGGTGGCAAAAACTATGCCGCCCACGATGACTACAATTGCTACAGCTGCGGCCGTCACCACACCCAGCGGCTTCATTTTCTCCGCCCGGTCGCGGGACTTGATTTCCTTATCCAGGCTTTGCATCGCAGCTTTGCGGCGTTGATTGTTATCGCTCACCCTTACACTTATCCTTACATGCGAGAAATAGTACAGCTATCAACCTTAACCCAAGCAAAAAACCAAATGCAATGGTCTCATGTAAGGTGGTCGCATGGCTACAGTTCATTTTCATGGCGAACCCGCCCACACTATTGGTGACCTGCCCGCATTGGGCACCACCCTTCCCAACATTTCGCTTGTCGACGCCACCCTGGCCGACATCACCAACGACACCCTTGCCGGAACTCGGGTGATCTTCAACGTTTTCCCCTCCATCGACACGGGCGTTTGCGCCACCTCCGTGCACCGCTTCAATGAGGAAGCCGCCGGCCTGGACAACACCACCGTGGTGTGCGTTTCCCACGACCTGCCGTTCGCCCTGGGCCGGTTCTGCGGTGCCGAAGGCATCAATAATGTTGTTGTCGGCTCCGCCTTCCGTTCCTCGTTCGGTGCCGATTTCGGCCTCACCCTCACCGACACGCCCCTGGCCGGCCTGCTGGCCCGCGCCATCATTGTGGCCGACGACACCGGAAAGATTGTGTACACCCAACTCGTTGAAGAGATCGGTTCGGAGCCCGACTACGAGGCAGCCATCGCCGCCCTGAAGTAACGGATGATGTTCTTGATGGTGGCATTGCGCTACTAACAACCCTGCCGGTGGCACTGTTAGGCTAAACCGCATGGAAATCCTAGGTTTTGCCACCGGCCCCTATAAAACCAATTGTTATGTGCTGGTCGACGGGGAACATGCCACCATTATCGACCCGGGCATGCACGCCGCCACCCACCTCATTGACTATTTCACCGAACACCACATTGAGCCCGAACGCATCCTCTTGACCCACGGGCATATCGACCACACCCGGGATGCCGGCATCCTGGCCGCCCGGTACCGCATCCCCGTTTATATTCACGAGGCGGACGCCTTCATGCTCACCGACGGTTCCGGCGTGTCCCCGGAGTCCCTCATATTATTCGACACCAAAAACATGACCCCCATCGCGGATCTTCGGTTCTACCAGCATGAAGACACACTTGACATTGGGGAAATGCGCCTGGTCATCAAACACGCCCCCGGCCATTCGCCTGGCAGCGTCATGCTGGTTGGTGACGCCGTGGCCTTCACCGGTGACGTCCTCTTCAAAGGCAGCATTGGTCGCACCGACCTGGCCGATTCTTCCCCCGCCGACATGGATAACACCCTCAGCAAACAGGTCATGGGGCTTTCCGACGACCTCCAGGTTCTTCCCGGGCATGGGGCCACCACCACCGTGCGGGCCGAAAAACGCAGCAATCCATTCCTCGCCGACTACGCATAGCCCGATGCCGGGCAATGTTAAAGTAGTCATTTGTGACCGATAAGAAGCTCAATAAGATTTCCGCCCCCAAGGGAGTACCCGACTATGTTCCGCCAGCCTCCGCGCAATTCATCGCCGTGCGCGACACCTTTGCGCATCACATCCGGCTAGCCGGCTACGAACACATTGAGCTGCCCATTTTCGAAGACACCACCCTGTTTGCCCGCGGGGTTGGGGAATCCACCGACGTGGTGTCCAAAGAAATGTACACCTTCGCTGACCGGGGTGGCCGCTCCGTGACCCTCCGGCCGGAAGGCACCGCCGGCGTCATGCGGGCGGTCATCGAGCACAATCTCGACCGGGGCCAGCTGCCCGTCAAACTCGGATATTATGGGCCGTTTTTCCGCTACGAGCGGCCCCAGGCCGGCCGATACCGGCAACTCCAACAGGTGGGAGTGGAGGCCATTGGCGTGGACGATCCCACCCTCGACGCCGAGGTGATTGCTCTGGCCGACCGGTGCTTCAGCAGCATTGGGTTGAAAGACTACCGCTTGGAGCTCACCAGCCTGGGCGATGCCACCTGCCGGCCCGCCTACCGGGAAAAACTGCAGGAATTCCTCCTGAAGCTGCCCCTCGACGACGCTACCCGCCACCGCGCCGAAATCAATCCGCTGCGGGTCCTCGACGACAAACGCCCCGAGGTGCAAGAACTCACCGCGGATGCCCCCCTCATGCTGGACTATCTGTCCCCCCAGGCCCGGGAGCACTTCGAAGCGGTGACCGGCTGCCTCGATGACCTGGGCGTCACCTATGTTATTAGCCCGCGCATGGTTCGGGGCCTCGACTACTACACCAAGACCTGTTTCGAATTCGTCCACGATGGGTTGGGGGCCCAATCCGGCATCGGCGGTGGCGGCCGCTACGATGGGCTCATGGCCCAGCTCGGTGGCCAGGAACTGTCCGGCATCGGGTTCGGCCTGGGCGTCGACCGGGCCCTGCTGGCGCTGGAGGCCGAACACACCCAGGCGGCGGACCCGGCCCGGGTTGATGTGTACGGTGTTGCCCTGGGCGCCCCGGCCAAGCGACGGCTGCTCACCCTCGTCAATGAGCTTCGGGCCGCCGGCATTCGCGCCGACATGAGCTATGGGGATCGGGGCCTCAAGGGGGCCATGAAGGGTGCCGACCGGGCCGGGGCCCGGTTCGCCCTAGTGCTCGGGGATCGGGAACTCGACGCAGGTCTTGTGGCCGTCAAAAACCTGGTCGACCACACCCAAACCGATGTGCCCCTGGGCCAGGTGGTGGAGACCCTAGGGCACCACGTCCGTGGCCAGTAGCCCATATTGGGCCACGTCGTAGCGGGCATCCCGGTGCAGTTCGGCCCCCCGGGCGATCCCTTCGAACACGAACCCTGACTGTTCCGCCACCCGGCGCGATGCCGTGTTGGTGGCCCGGGTGAGCACCACAATCCGATCCACCCCGGCGTTAATGGCACAGGTGGCGGCGAGCCGCACAAGATCGGAAGAGC
>CAJZGD010000240.1 GCA_915275065.1 uncultured Corynebacterium sp.
GGAGCGGGCTGGGGGTAGGGCTATGAAGTGGTGGAATAACCATGGCGCAGGCCGTGAGAGGCAATAAGGCCCACAAGGCAACTGTCGCACGAAATAGTCGCATGATTATTAAACTCTTACTCTATTTGTGGTGAATTATTAACTCATAGACTAAGGCCTCACAGTTGCGTTTATGTTCCGCATCAATCATTCGCTACCCCCATATGGGCGAAATATTCCCACCACATTGGGGTAGTTTGGGGATGAGACCTCTCAATTCATAAGGAGCTGATTCGTGAACTGGGTCGAACACGCAATATGGTGGCACGTCTATCCCCTCGGATTCGTCGGCGCGCCCATCCGAGAACCAGAACAAGGCATCCACCACCGGTTACCGCGACTAACAAACTGGTTAGACTACGCCGTCGAACTAGGCACATCAGGACTGCTTCTAGGTCCCATTTTTGCCTCCGACAGCCACGGCTACGACACCAACAACTATTTCGAAATCGACCCCCGCCTCGGCGACCAAGCCGACTTCGATGCGTTCCTCGCCGAATGTAAAAACCGGGGCCTCCGCGTGCTTTTCGACGGAGTGTTCAGCCACGCCAGCAAACACTTCGACCACCCCGAACTCTTCGACCTGCAACCAGACGGCACCCCCAACGTTTTCGAAGGACACGAAAACCTCCTCCGGCTGAACCACAACAACCCCGCAACTGTCGACTTCGTAGTCAACGTCATGACCCATTGGCTCGGCCGAGGCATCGACGGCTGGCGACTCGACGCCGCCTACTCCATCGCCACCGACTTCTGGGCACAGGTCATCCCCCGGGTCAAAGAGCAATACCCCGACGCCTGGATCATGGGCGAAGTCATCCACGGCAACTACAACGAATTCGTCGAACAATCGAAAGTGGATTCGATCACCGAATACGAACTATGGAAGTCCATCTGGTCTAGTATCAGCAACAAAAACTTCTTTGAACTCGACTGGACCCTACAACGACACAACGACTTCCTTCACCACTTCACCCCCACCATCTTCATCGGCAACCATGACGTCACCCGCATCGCTAGCTACGTCGGAACCGACGGCGCTGCCCTAGCACTCGCCATCCTCATGACCGTGGGCGGCATCCCCACCATCTACTACGGTGACGAACTCGGCTACCTCGGAGTCAAAGAAGAACGTCCAGGTGGTGATGACGCAGTCCGGCCCGAATTCCCCGAACACCCAGGCGAACGCAACCACATGTACCGAACCCACCAAGACCTCATCGGACTCCGGCGCCGCAACCCCTGGCTCGTCCACGCCACCACCGAAACCCTCACCCTGGAAAACCCCCACATCACCTACCGCAGCAGCGCCGACGGTCACCACATCGACGTAGACATCAACCTCGATACCACCCCACCCCAAGCACGCATCACAGACGAAACCGGCGCCACCCTATGGTCGTCGACAAGCTAAAGGAGCAACAATGACGAAAATCACCCACGACACCACCGCGGAACGCTACCTCATCACCGTCGACGGCCGCGATGCCGGATACGCCGACTACATCCAAGGCGACGGCGTACGCGACTTCCACCACACCGTCATCGACCCCGAATTCCGGGGCCAAGGTCTCTCAAAACCACTCATCCAGGCAGCACTTGACGACACCCGCGCCGCCGGCGATAAAGTACGCCCACTATGCAGCGCAGTCGCCGGATTCATCGAGAAATACCCCGAATATCGGGACCTTATTCAACCCTAAATGTAATAATCCGGGTCCACCAGCTTGATTCGTTCCTCAGGCTGGCGGGGCCGCGTCTTCGCTGGAATACCCACCGCAATATGATGCGCTGGCACGTCCTTCGTCACGACCGCATTCGCCCCCACCGCGGAACCAGTACCCACGGTAATCGGTCCCAACACCTTAGCACCCGCACCAATTGTGACATTATCCTCAATGGTCGGGTGCCGCTTCGTCTGAGTGAGTACCTGACCGCCCAACGTCACCCCGTGATACAACATCACACCATCACCAATCTCGGTGGTCTCCCCAATGACAATCCCCATGCCATGGTCAATAAAAAACCGACGACCAATCTTTGCACCAGGGTGAATCTCAATACCAGTTAAAAACCGCATGAACTGCGACAACACCCGCGCAGGTCCCCGAAACTCCCGCACCCATAACCAGTGGGCCACCCGATGCGCCCAAATGGCGTGTAAACCAGAATAAACAATAGCGTTCTCTACATCCCCCCGGGCGGCCGGGTCATGATCCCGGGCATTGGCTAAATCTTCTCTGATGCTTGAAATAATTTTGAACATGTTCCTTCACAAATATGGTTGTAGGACAATTTCTGGAGTTACCAACACACAACAACAGTGAGCGCCGGGATATTCCTGCCGGGACACCACAACGAGAAACCCGTCGCATAGCCGGCATGGAAAAACTCCTCTCGCTGGCAATGCTGGCGAGAGGAGCTAGGGACGTCGCGGTGCGAAATTAGCCGCGAATGTCTTCGTACAGCACGGTGGAAACGTAGCGTTCACCAAAATCCGGGATGACGGTCACAATGGTCTTGCCCTCGTTTTCGGGGCGAGCAGCTAGCTCCAGTGCTGCCTTCACATTGGCGCCCGCGGAGATACCACCCAGGATGCCCTCCGTTGCGCCCAGGGCCCGTGACGTGGCGATAGCGTCCTCGTTAGAGACCGTTAACACTTCTTCATAGATCTTCTGGTTTAAGACCTCAGGGATGAAATTAGCACCTAATCCTTGGATCTTGTGCGGGCCAGCCTTGCCGGTGGTCAGCAATGGGGATGCCTCGGGCTCAACCGCATACACCTTGACGTCGGGATTATGCTTCTTGAGGGTTTCGCCGGCGCCGGTCACGGTGC
This sequence comes from uncultured Corynebacterium sp., assembly GCA_915275065.1. Lineage (GTDB taxonomy): Bacteria > Actinomycetota > Actinomycetes > Mycobacteriales > Mycobacteriaceae > Corynebacterium. Next base: position 2,876 of record CAJZGD010000240.1, read on the forward strand.
CACCGGTACCAATGCCAGCCACGAAAATGTCCACATTGCCGTCGGTGTCGGCCCAAATCTCCTCACCGGTGGTCTTGCGGTGAACCTCCGGGTTGGCGGCATTAGCGAACTGGCGGGCCAGGATGGCGTTACCACGCTCGGTGACAATCTCGTTTGCCTTGTCTACGGCACCTTGCATGCCGGCGGAACCTGGGGTGAGCACGATCTCTGCGCCATAGGCACGCAGCAGCACGCGGCGTTCCAGCGACATGGTTTCCGGCATGGTCAACACCACGTTATAGCCGCGGGCGGCCCCCACCAGGGCCAGGGCGATGCCAGTGTTGCCGGAGGTGGCTTCCACGATGGTGCCACCCGGTTTGAGCTCACCGGAGGCTTCGGCGGCATCCACAATTGCCTTACCGATGCGGTCTTTCACCGAGTTTGCCGGGTTGAAAAACTCCAGCTTGACCAGCACATTGCCGGGTAGATCCTTATCCAACCGGTTCAGCCGGACCAGGGGAGTACCACCGATGGTTTCGAGGATGTCGTTGTAGATCTTGCCCATATAAAACTGCTCCTTGACATGGAAAATGATTCTGTAAGAGTAAAGACTGCGGACAAGTATAACAGAAAACTAGACTGCTATGTCTATTCATGCGCAGACCAACTTGTCTATATTGGTAATAGGTAGCGAGTTAAAGACTGTTTGGCCATTTTGTCAAATAGCATAAGCGCTTCCACTGTCGCTTGACGCTTGTGCCCACTTGCTTTACGACGGCAAAACATCACATTTGACGGGGGCGATGAGAAGGGGGGAAATTATTTGGGATTTTGGTGTTTTG
>CAJZGD010000241.1 GCA_915275065.1 uncultured Corynebacterium sp.
GGGCGGCCGGCTGGGCGCTGGCTGCCGGGGCGCCGATAAGGGTGCTGCCGGACACTGCAACGGATGTAGCGATAGCGGCGATGGTCTTGGTCAGGGTCATTTTTCTTGCATTGTGTTGGCGCATGGTGCACATAGTAACGACAAGAAAAAAGAAAAGGCTGCAAATGTGATTTTAATTTGATTAATTCTTTATAAAAATTTTACACATACATTTTTGTGCAACTTTATGGTAGCAGAAGTGCGTTTGCGCTGCTTGCGTATGCAACAACCGAAAAAGGCGCAAGAAAAACCGCCTAAGCTTTTCTGGCTTAGGCGGAAAATCTTGCCTGGTTTGTGCCTGTTATTACCGGCTGGCCTCGATCGTTAGGGCCTGGGCGATGCCCTGGACGACGGCGGCCACCTTGATGGCCTCGAAAATTTGTTCCTTAGTGAAGCCAGCTTCTTTTAAGGCTTTCTCGTGGGCAAGAGTGCAGTGCTCACAGCCATTAATTGCGGAAACGGCGAGCGACCACAGTTCGAAATCTGGCTGTTCAACGCCTGGCTGAGCGATGATGTTCATGCGCAATCCCATGCGCACCTGGGCGTAGTCGTCGCCCAACCACGCCTTGGCGCGGTAGGCCACGTTATTCATGCCCATAATTGAGGCTGCGCCGTAGGCGGCCTTCACCGCGGCTTCACTTAGGTGCTGCTGAGCTTCGTCGGCGATTTCGGACAGCACAACCTCGGAGCGGGTGGCGGCAGCGGTGGATAATAGGGTGCCCCACAGCTGTTGTTCGGTGAGCACATTCCCCCGAACCAGGGTACCGATGTTGAGTTTGAGGTCTTTGGCGTAGTCGGGGAGACCAGATTTCAGGTTATCGATGGACATTAGTTGAGGCCTTTCTGGAGTTCTGCGAACCGGTCGATGTTTTTGGTGGGGTCATTCTTCTGCCAATTGCAGGCGCATACTTCCTCGGACTGCAGGGCATCGAGCACCCGGAGGACTTCGTCCACGTTCCGGCCCACGGCATCCGGGGTGACGGACACGAATTGGATGATGCCATCCGGGTCGATGATATAGGTGGCGCGGTCGGCGGTGCCAGTGACGTTTTCGACGCCCAGGGCCCGAATGAGGTCATGTTTAACGTCGGCAAACATGGGGAATGGGACGTCTTTGAGTTCTGGGTGGGTGGCGCGCCAGTTGAAGTGGCAGAATTCGTTATCGGTGCTTCCGCCCAACACCTGGGTGTCGCGGTCTTCGAAGTCCTCGTTGAGCTTGCCAAAGGCCGCAATCTCGGTGGGGCAGACGAAGGTGAAGTCCTTCGGGTAGAAGAATACGACCTTCCACTTGCCTTCGTATTTATCTAGGGAGACGGTTTCGAAATAATCTTCCGGCGCTGCAACGTTAGCGTCGTGCAGATTGCCGCCTTTTAAGGCGGTGAGGGCGAATTCGGGGAATTGGTCACCAACGGTGAGGATCGGCATAATACTTCCTTTGAAAGTTGTTCCTTATGGGTTAAAGGATAGCGTTTCACAAAAGTTTACTTATACCGTTAACATGTGTCAATACGTTTTTTCTTGATGTTTTCCGTTAATAAATAGGGTCATATGATCTATAGTTTTTAGCTTGCACGCGGCCCGACCCGGGTGCCGCCCTGATCCTTCTGCCGTACCGCCGCAATAATGTCCGCCCGCGCCCGGGCCACCCGCGACCGAATCGTGCCCACCCGCACATCCGCGATCTTCGCGGCCTCCTCATAGCTGTACCCCAACACCTGCGTCAAAATAAGAGCTTCTCGACGCTCGGCCGGGAGGGCGTCGATAAGCATGCGCACATCCACCCACTCCGACCAGCTTGATTCCGGCACCCGCAGCGCCGCCACCGACTCCACCTCCGCGGCAGACTTCCGGGGCCGCGCCCGATCGTAGCGCATACTATCCGCCCACACCCGGCGCGCCAACGACAATAACCACGTCATGGCCGACGACCGGGCCGCAAACCTAGGCAACGCCCCCATCACCCGCAAATAGGTTTCCTGCGTCAAATCATCCGCGCGGTCCGTGCCGCCCAAATGCGCCAACAGCCGCCACACATCCGACTGTGTTGCCTTAATAAACTCGGTCAGGGCCGCCCGATCGCCCCGACCCGCCCGTAATGCCAATTCGGTGACATGATCAGAAGAGCCCATGCCAACCGATTTTACAAGAAACCCTACGCCGGCTCGTCCTGCGACTCCGCCTGATCCGCCTCAACCGCCACGGCCAGGAACGCCCGGCCCAACAGGAACGCGCCCAACGCCAACACCACCAGGTACGCCACCACCGCAATGAGCGCCCGCGCCACATCGCTGAACACAAACCCGTGCCGGCTAATGTCGTAGGCCAATTTGGCGAAAATCAACAGTGGTATCGCCACCCCGGTGGTGGGCCCCAACATATTCGCCTGGGTTTGCGCATCCGGCGCCCGCCACAACCCCACCATGGTGACCACCATGATGAGCCCGGCCACCACCACGAGGACACCCGCGAAAATCTCCGCAATCATCATGGTTACCGCCGCCCCCGGGAAATAATACGGGCCATCGACATGGTGGGCAGAATACCGCCCACCACCGATGCCAACAGAATGATTTCGTATGCGATCTGGGTGCGGTTATACATGCCCCACACAATATAAAACCCAATCATGGAATAGAACACCAGGTCGGATATTGCGACGATCACGTACTCGTCCCGGGACCGGACCATGAGCAGCAGGGTGCCCAGAAGCGCCACCGCGATCAGCCCTAACGCCACCCACAGAAAATACTCGAACATTAATTCACTCCTCGGTTTCGGAGGCTGCTGGGCCGCGGCGCCGGATGATACGTTGCCGCCCGCTCCAGCTGGTTATCAATCCCCGCAACATGCGGCGCCAAGGTTTCCTCCATATGCGCTAAATCCTTGAGCACCGCCAGCGGGTCGGAGCCGAAAATGGCATGCACCATGAGCAGCCGCTCACCTGATGGCCCCTCATCCAACCCAATGGAAATCGTGCCCGGAGTGATCGTAATGGAACACGCAAACGCCGTGATCTGCCAATCCTTCGTCACCCGCAGCGGGTACGCCACCACGCTGGGGTCCAGCTTCTTATTGCCGGTGAGCGTATCCACCAGCACATCCCGGGATGCCAACAATAATTGGCCAATCAACCAGGCGGAATAATAGCCGGCGTGCAATAAGCCCTTCACATCATTCTCCTCACATCACAAACCATTTTGACACCACCCGGTCAGGAGTCCTGCGGGGCCGGGATGCCCACCGCGTCGGCCAGGTCATCACCCAACACCGCATGCTGGTAGCCGGCAACATCCACCAGCGAATCGGCCGCATCCCGGGTGGCCTGCACCATGGGCCCGGCGGCAAGAAACATGCCCACCGATATCAGCATCAACACGCCTGCCGGCGCAATCCGGTAGGCGGGAACCCGCAGATTCTCCGGGATGCGCTGCCGGTTCATTTCCGCACCCCAAAACACTTTCCGCCACACCCGCAGCATGGAAATGAACGCGGCGAAACTCGTCACAACCACCACCGCGATCACCAGCCACGCCACCGGTGACCCGGCTTGCGCAATGCTGGTCACGGTCAGCACCTTGCCCCACAGGCCGGAAAACGGTGGGAACCCCACCACCGAAAACGCCCCCGCGGCAAAAACCGCGGCCACCC
>CAJZGD010000242.1 GCA_915275065.1 uncultured Corynebacterium sp.
GCCGCGGCCGGCGGCGGCTACAACCTGGACTACGACCAAGACATGCTGCTGATTGCGCACGGCACCGGCCTGGCGGAGGCCCGGGCGATCATCGTGGACATGCTCATGAAGGGCCGCACCCCGCACACCCACCTGTTCTTGAGCGCGGACTATCCCGGCGAGCTCTACGAGCTGCAAGGCCTGTGGCAGCTGGCCAGCACCGCGCCATGGCTGTTTATTCAACCGGTCGTCACCCACGAATCCGACGCCTGGTGGGTGGGCGCCACCGAATCGTCCCAGCCGCCGCGGGGCCTGCACCTCACCCAGGTGGGTGACGTGGGCACCATTGTGGCTAGTTTCGGCACGTGGCTGGGCCACCAGATCATCATCACCGGGCCGAAAAAGCTGGTGGCAGGCACGAAGAAGAAGCTGCTGACGCGGGGCACCCCCGAGGAACTCATCCAAACCCAAAACTATCAGAGTGCCTATTTTATTTAGGGTTTCCCACTAAGAGCTTTTCGACGCCGTGGGCATCCCCAAAACTGGGCCCCAGCGCAACACCCAACAACGCCTAGCTATTATGTTCGAATAGTTTTCCACAGGCCCGGTGTGGTGTTGGGGCCGGCAAAACCCCAGTTCAACCGCAAAGTTTTCCACAGGCCCGAATATTTTTTGGGTGGGGTAGTCACAACATAATGGAGACGCGTGGAATGAAGGCATGTCGTTCACATCATTTCACCCCGACGCCCGCTTCACCCACAAGCCCGCGGCCCCACTGCCCACCCCAGGGCTGTCGGCCAGCCACACGGCGCAGGCGCTCACCCAGTTCCAATCCAGGCTAGGGTCGGCACTCACCCACACAGACGATTCGGTCGCGGATCACCTGACCCAACTGCACCGGTTCATCAGCGACCAAACCCATGTCGACGCCGACACCAGCCAAAGCCTTGGGGGCGGACGCCCATGTTCCCGCTGAAATCCGAAGAATTATTTGCTGCGGCGGCGGAACACCAGAAGTTCGCGCAGGCCGCAACAACGGCTATGAACAGCCAGCACCAGGGATGGGAGACGGTGTTTGCCGACTCGCTCGCCGGCCCGGGTTTCGCCGCCGGCCAGGGAACCCTGGGAACGCTGGTGACGGACTATGCGTCGCAGGCGCAGAAATCGGCTGATCTGGCCCAAGTGTTATACCAAACGGGGCTCGCCCAACGAGACATCGAAAAAGCATTCGAGAAAGTGGTGCGGGGAGTGAAGTCCTTGATATCGGCAGCCCTTCACCACGGCGCGATACTTGGCGACAAGGCCATCGATACGCTTCCAATCTGCTACCAAATTCTTATGTTTCTGCACGGCATCAGTGTGTTACTGGACAAGACGTGTGCCCACCAGATCGGTTGCATCGCGGTCGAACACGACGATCCCCACGGCGTGTACCTGGGGGACGATCTCAGCCTCACCCCGGAACAACTCAACGCCCAAGCGTTCGAACATATCCGGCCCGAGGTGCGACCCCTCGTGGACAACCCCCACATTGCCGGCCAAGATGACTACACGGGAAGGAAGAAACCCCAGGCCATACAGGTTATCAACGGTAAAGCAGCACTGGTTTTCGGCGACCCCACCCAGGCGAAAACGATCGTGACCGTGGTCCAAGGCGTGACCTCCTCCAACCCGGACACAATCGTCACCAACGTGGCCAATGTGGCGGATTTTTACGAGGACCTCAACCAGGGCAAAGGCAATGTGGCGGTGGTCATGTACGACTATGCGGCGCCAAAAGACATCTTCAGCGGCATCGATCCCGGATACGCGCACAAGGCCGCCAACGATTACCAAAACTACAAGAAAGCACTCCGCGCAAAATACCCAGACGCCCAACTCATGGATGTGGGGCACAGCTACGGGTCGGTGCTGCTCGGCACCGCGGCACAACGACCGGGCGGGTTGGAAACCGATGTGCTTATCGACGCAGGCAGTCCCGGAATGAATACCCGATCGACGCGGGACCTTCATCTCAATAGCAGCAACCCCGAAGTGATCTCCTCCCTCAACGACGCCGACCCGGCCCGGATGCTGCACACTCCCGACCTTGGGGTGCACGGCCCGGATCCGACCGACAAACTATTCGGCGCGACGGAGGTGTGGACGGGCACCGGCGGCCACGACTATCTGACCAACCCGGACTTTCGGGCCCACATGCGGGACAAACTCGCCACATACCACCGGTAACCCCTGAGGCTGGTGTGATTACAGCGTGATACCCGCCATCACCACTACCTGCGGATACCACCGAAATAACCCCATAATGCTTACCCACCCAGTCCCATTACTCAACGAAAGGATTTCTTCATGGATTTACGCATTGACTTTGCCTCCCTCACCAGCGCCGCGGGAAACCTCCAAGGCATACTCGATGCCGCGGAACACTCGTCGACACTGGCCCAAGGCACAACCCTAGGCGCCGGCTATTCGGGCATGCCAGAACTGTCGGCATTGGGGGCAGCCCACGGCGCCGTCCTCGCCGGCGGCGCCGGCAGCGCCCTCACCATCCTCAAAAACTTTGCCCAACAAATAGACTGGGGCCGCTATAACCTAGAGCGCAACCATGACCTTTTCGAAAACCACGAACTGGGCTTCGCACAAGCATTCGCCCACGGTGACCTGGGTGGGGCGGTCCACGCCATCAAGGACCTGGCCACGGCCCGACCTGACGGCGGATTCGGTAACTTCAGCTTTCCCACACCCGCCATCACCCCGAACGCCTCACTCGCCGACGTCATCGCCAAGCTCACCAGCACTGACACCGGCCAAGCCGCCCAGGCCAGTGAGTCGTGGAACGCCATGGCTGCAGAGGCCGCCACCATCGCCACCCAGCTCACCGACACCGCGGCCCAACTCCAGGCCACCAATGACGGCGATGCCGTGGATGCGGCCTGCCGGGTCATCACCGACATGGCCCAAGTCGCCACCCAATTCTCCGCAAACGCCGCCCACATGGCGGCAACCGTCACCTACCTGGCCACCATTCCCACCACCTTCACCCCCAGCCTGGTCGCCATGAAAACCGCCACCGACATCATCCAAGACCCGGTGGAGAAAACCGCGGCAGAAAAACTCGCCCTCACCCACTTCTACAGCGTGTACGGCCCAGCCATCCAGGCGGCCATACCGGCAACCCGAAACCTCACCCAGCCGCTCCCCGGCGGAGGCGGCGGCGGTGGAACCACCGGCATGACCGAACAAGTGAGCCAAGATTTTCCCACGGTGCAACAACTACACCACAGCATGGCCTCCGGGGTAGACCAACTACACCAGCAATACCACCCCGAACCCACGGGCCAGCACATGCCGCACACATACGGTTCGCACCCAACCATGCCCTACCAGGGACAACCAGGACAGATGGGGCCAGCGAACATGCCCGCCACCCCCGGTAGCGGCGAGATATCGCCCCGCTACCACCCGACACCCGGCCACTATGGTGGCCCGGGAACCACAAACGCTCACCAGGTAGCCACCGAACGCGCCGCCTATGCCCCGCCCGCGGAAATCACAGGTGCTGGGGCCGCCCACTCCACAAACCCTCTTAGTGGTGGGCAGGCCCCCGCGGCTCCAGGGATAGGTGGTGTGAGTGGTCGGCCGATGCCCACCGGTCATGGCGGGATCGG
>CAJZGD010000243.1 GCA_915275065.1 uncultured Corynebacterium sp.
TCGGGCTTCGTTCCGCCGGCCGCCAGCACCGTGGTGATAAGCGCATCACACGTTGCAAGTTCCGCCAATAACTCCGGCTCGGCCTGCCGTAACGAGGCGGCAAAAATCGGGACCGCGGTGGCGCCACGGGCCACAAGTGCATCCGCCAACGCATGCACATAATTCGTGTTACCGGCCAAATGCTGCGCCCGGTAGTACACAATCCCCACCCGGGGTGCATCCGCACCTGCATCCCACGTGCCGTCCTCCAGGTGGCCCCAGATCGGCATGTGGCTGGGCGCCTCAAACCCTAAACCGGTGAGCAGCACCGTGTCGGAAAGGAAATTATGCAGGTTAACAAGGTTCTGCTTGCCGCCTTCCGCTAAATACGTGTGGGCGGTGGTGACCACACCGGCCGGCACCGTCGACAGGTCGGTAAGCTCCGCATCGACCGCCAACTCGCCGGACACCACCACCAGGGGTTTTTTGGTGGCCAGCAGCGCATCAAGCCCCCACTCCCAGGCCCGTTTGCCGCCCAACAGGCGCACGACGAACACATCCGTGGTGTCCACAAGCTGGGCCAGGGTTTGTTCGGTGAGCAGGTTCGGGTTGGCGTACTGGTAGTGCACATCCTCGGCGTGGGCGGCGGCCTGCGCCGACAATAAATCCGTGTCCGAAGTGGAAAGCAACGTAATCACGAGAAAAATAGTCCTTTCAAAAACTGGTTTAAGGTGACGCGCCTTTTAATCTAGGAGCGAAAGGCAATAACGCCTGGTCCAGGGTCTGACTATGACAGTGGCGCGACCGCCCAGAATTCCACTGGTTTCCAGGACCACAGCATAAAATCACATTAGCCTACTTGGTCGGATAATGAGATTTCGCACTAGGATGAGCACCATGACTTCCCTTATTTCAGCCCCCGACCGCACCCGAGGTGATATTTGCCCAGGTGCGTTCAAACTCCACCACGCCACCGACGGCTCTATCGGGCGGGTCCGCTTCCCCGGCGGCCACGTGCGACCCCAACAATGGGCCGACATTGCCCGCATCGCCACCGAACTCGGCGACGGCAACATTCACGTCACCACCCGCGGCAATATGCAATTCCGCGGCGTCACCCAGGACCAAGAATTCGGGTGCGTGGTCACCCAAGCCGGTTTTGTCCCCTCCCAGCCCCACGACAAAATCCGCAACATCATCGCCTCCCCCCTGTCCCCTGAACTTTGGCCGCTTGTCGACGCCCTGGATGCAGCCCTCCTGGCCACCGACGCTACCGCCGGCTTGTCCGGCCGCACTCTCTTCGGTCTCGACGCCGGGGATGGTGCCATCATCAGCCAAGAACCCGACTTTGCGGCCCGCAAGGTCGGTGACCGCTACCAACTGGTGTTAGGCGGAGCCCCGCAACACGTCACTGTCTCCGAGACGGATGTGCCGGAGGTGCTCGCCTTCGCCGCCGCCTGGTGGCAAGCCCACCGGGGTGACGCGTGGCGGCTGCACGAAACCCCCGCGGACATTTCCCTCATCCTGGCCGACCTTGCTGAAGCGTTTGTCGTCGAAAAGCTGGATGAGTTGCCCGCCGTGCCGGAAACCACCGCCGCCCCCATCGGCTGGATCGATAATGATCACGGGCGTGTCACTTTGGGTGCCGGGCTGCGGTTTGGGTTCTTCCCCGCCGCCGTTGCCGCCATGCTCGCCACCTTGGGTGCGGAAACCACCATTACCCCGTGGGCGTCACTTGTCATCCACGACCTTGATGAATCCCATGCCGAAGCCGCCGTGAAGGCGCTCGCCCCGCTCGGACTTGTTTTCGACGCGGACTCCCCCTGGCTGCGCATCACCGCCTGCACCGGGCTTCCCGGGTGTGCGAAATCCAAGTCGCGCACCCACGACGATGCCGTGGCCCTCATGAACAGTGATAATATTCCCGATGGCCTGGTGCATTTCTCCGGCTGTGATCGCCGGTGTGGGCATCCCCGGGTCGCCCACACCGAATATTTGGCCGTTGCCGAAGGCGAATACCTCATCACCCACCAACGATAGAAAACATGTTTGAATATCTCACCGACGGTAATGAAATCTACCGCCAGTCATTTGCCCTCATCCGCGCCGAGGCCGACCTTGGCGCGTTCACCCCGGATCAGGCACAAGTTGCTGTGCGCATGATCCACGCGGCGGGGCAAACTGACCTGGCGCGTGATATCGAGTTCTCCCCGCACCTGGTGACGGCTGCCCGGACGGCGCTGGCCGCGGGAAAACCCATCCTCACGGATGTGTTCATGGTCCACTCCGGCATCACCCGAACCCGACTCCCCCACAACAACGAGGCACTGTGTTTCCTCCGCGACGATCGGGTTCCGGGGTTGGCGAAACAGTTAGGGACCACCCGCACCGCCGCCGCCGTGGAACTGTGGGAACCGCACCTCGATGGCGCGGTAGTGGCCATCGGCAACGCCCCCACCGCCCTGTTTCACCTCCTGAACTGGTTACTGGCGGACCCGGCCCGCCCCCGCCCCGCAGTTATCCTCGGTATCCCCGTGGGATTCGTTGGGGCGGCGGAATCGAAACAAGCACTCGCTTCCGCCGCCACGACGGTCGGCACCGAATTCCTTACCGTCCACGGGCGTCGAGGCGGCTCGGCCATCACCTGCGCCGCCATCAACGCCCTCGCCACCGAAAAAGAGATCCTAGAACAACCATGACACAGCCACCTACCGGTACCCTCATCGGCGTTGGGGTTGGGCCCGGCGACCCCGAACTGCTCACCATCAAAGCGGTCAAGGCCATCCAAACCGCCGACGTGATCGCCTTCCACGCCCGACCCGGTGGGGTATCCGCCGCGAAAACCATCGCCACCAACTACCTCAGCGACAACCACGAGCTGGAACTGTTGGAATACCCCGTCACCACCGGCATTGTCGACCACCCCGGTGGCTACGCCGGTGCCATGGCGGACTTCTACCTGGAGGCCACCACCCGGCTGGCCGCCCACCTGACGGCCGGGAAAACCGTGGCTGTCCTCACCCTGGGCGATCCCATGCTGTACAGCTCCTACCAGCACCTGCACCGGGTGTTGGCGGAACAGTTTCCCAGCACCATCATCCCAGGCATTCCCTCCATCACCGCGGCCGCCGACGCGCTCGGCCAACCCTTGTGTGAGGAAGAAGAAATACTCACGGTGTTGCCGGGAACCCTGGATCAGGCGGTTTTGACCGCCCGGCTGCGGGACACGGACTGCGCCGTCATCATGAAGCTTGGCCGAACCTTCCCCAAGGTGAAACAGGCGCTCATCGACGCTGGCGTGGCCGACAAAGCCTATGTTGTGGTGCGGGCCAGCATGACCGACGAAACCATTATCCCGGTGCTAGACGCCGACCCGGAAACCATCCCCTATTTCGCGGTGGCGGTCGTGCCCTCCACCGGAGGAATCGACGCCACCGACGCGATCCCCGCTGGTGATAAGCCACGCGGCGAGGTTGTGGTTGTGGGCCTGGGGCCGGGCTCCCCCCAATGGATCACGCCGGAAGCCACCATGGAACTCACCCATGCCACCGACATCGTTGGCTACTCCACCTACGTCAACCGCGTGGCAGAACGGGCCGGGCAACGCAGGCACCTTTCGGATAACAAGGTGGAGGCTGAGCGGGCGGCCAT
>CAJZGD010000244.1 GCA_915275065.1 uncultured Corynebacterium sp.
TGGTTATGGGGGCGGGCGGTTTCTGCGTCGACAAGCTTACTGCAACGACGGCTTTACATACTCCCATGCGGGCAGAATCTGGCTGGTAAACGTGTCATTCCACCGGTGAATACCCGACTGAATATACACAACCTTCTTATTCGTCATGCCATTACGATCCATGACCTTTTCCAAATCCTTCGTGCACTCCAGCGTCACATGCTCCAATGTGGCCCCCAACGACGTGTCATAGAACGGCAATCCATTGTCCTTCTGGAGCTGCTCCTTCGTGATCTTACCGCTGGCATTCGACAAGAACACCGGCATGGACCGCAGCCCCTCAGGGTGCAACGTCACATCATTAGCCCGCCACTCCGAGCTGCCAAATGGGCCCCAAATATTGGATGGGTTACCATCCTGGCCTTTAATCGTGCTCTCAATCGTGGTCCGACCAAACTGTGACACCGTGGAATAGCAACCCGACAGGCCAAACACGCCATGGAATAGGTTGGGGTTCTTCGCGGCAATTCGAACCGCCCCCGATGCGCCCATAGACAGCCCGCCGATACCACGCTTGCCATTGAAATTAATCCGTGAATCAGCCTTGGGTGCCTCCAAGACCTGTGGCAATTCCTCCGTGATAAATGTTTCCCACTTCATATAGCCCAAGCTCGAATCGGTATTCGACCAATCAGCATAGAAGCTACCATTGCCTTGGGTGGGGGCGACCACCGTCACGTTCTCATCACCCAATCGGTTAATGATATCGCCGGGGCCAAACCAACCCGACACCCGGGGCGCACTTACCCCATCAAGTAGATACAACATTGGGGCTGGGACGGTAGCATCCGGTTGAGCCATCACCTGCACCTCAACGATGCGCTTCATTGCCGGTGACTGAATCGACCACCGCTGCACCCGGCCATTATATTCATCCTGCTTATCCACCACCTTGAGCTCTGTGATGGAATCATCCGTAGGCAATGGGTATTCGGAATGATGATCCCGGAACCGATCCGGGAACTTCCAATGCCCCAAACCCAAAAGGTTCAACAACCCTAATAGGAACTTCAGCCCCTTACCAGTCGAGCTTTTAGCATTCGTGCCACTGGCTAAAATGGTGCGAAGGAAATGCGCGAAAGGCCCATAACTGGATGGCTCCGCTTTGGCCTTAGCATCATCGGTTTTGGAATTCGGGCCGTGCAGCACATTATTGGCGCTGCCATTCTTTTCCAGGCTTCCCTCTTTGTCCCGATCCTTATTGGCCAGGTTATCCGCTAATGATGATCCAGCGTCGACGCTTCCAATCTTGTCTTTATCGCCCGAGCTGCCAGAACCGGCTTTATTACCCTCTGAAGGATTTACGCCCGATCGTGCGCCATTCGGCTGGTTTGGTTGCGGCTTAGGCTGCGTACTTGGCGACCCCGGTTGGGCATTAGGGTCACCCTGAGTGCCGATAGGATTATCTTCAGGATTCTCTGGTGTAGTGGCGGTGGTGCTGACCCCAGCGCCATTTATAGGAGCAGCAGGCTGTGCGTATGCGATAGATGTGGTCGGCGAAATGAAAGTAGCAACTAACGACGCGGCAACGATTGTCGCCACCAAACTATGCGAATGCTTCACAATAACCCCATGCCTTCTTTTATAAATTCCATTAGGGAAGAATTAGCTTTTCGATCAGACTATCTCTTAACTTTAAACTTAAACATTTGCCAGAGGGAAAAACGCGCCCAGATCCGGCTTAAAATCACGATAACTCATAATCACACTAATTTTAATCAGTTTTTGCCCGAATGATTGTGTAGTCATCTACCTAGTGATTATACATATGAAATGCAGGTATGTAACAGACTTGAGTTCATATGTGGAATCAATAAACAAGGGATATTAATGTAGATAATTTGCTAAAAATCGGCCAAAATAACCAATTTCGGGGGCATAGTTTTATGAGAATTATTTAATGAAATCCTTGATTATTAATATTTATATTACTGCACCATATTAATAGACAAAAAATCCGGCGGCATTTTGAGGGTTTCCTTTGTTTTGGCAATGAGGTTCATGGTGGTTGAGGGGTAATAGGATTGATGCTCCGCAGACTTGGTGGGCTTGTTTGCTTTGGTGGGCTTGCTGTTGGGGTGTTTGGGAGCTTAGAGCCTTTAGGGAAGGGAGCTTCATAAGTGCTGAGCTGGAGTTCTAGTGAGGACTGTTTCTATATGCCGCGAATCCGCAGGGGCTGAAAGTAGCACTGCTGTTACCCCAGCTCGGCGCGCTTGCGGCAGTGAAAAGCGCAAGCAATAACGGATTCGGGGCTAGGTAAAATCGCCAGGAAGTCACCTTCAGCCCCCACGCATTATCTGTATCGCATCTGCTGAGCTGGAGTTCTGGTGAGGCACATCTCGACATGCCGCAAATCCGCAGGAGGCAAAACAGCACATTCGTTACCCCAGCTCAGTACTTTTGCTCTAGGGGTTGGGGTCGCTTTATCTGGCGCGTTCGGCCAATCTGATGAAATCGTTTAGGTGGAACGAGTGAATGGGGAATAGGTGGGGGTTGGCGATCCCTGTTTGTCTTCATTCTTGGTGTCTTGACATGTTTTCGGCGTGGCTTTAGGGTGCTTCGAAGAAGCTCCTGTGGGGATGGTTGGTGGAAGTTGAATGCTGGTGGAACTAAAGGCAGGCTTATGGTGGTTGCACTTATGTGAGGTGCGCTTTGCTGGAAGCGAGGATGGCTCTGAGGGAATAATGAACGCCAGTTAGTATTTATCTGAAAAGCCTGAATGCTTTGTTTTTTCTCTTGGGGGTGCGGCTATCCTATAGAGGATTGTCCGTAGACTCAAGGAATTTGAACACAATATGACTCGTCTTTTTGGAACTGATGGTGTGCGTGGTCTGGCTAATGAAGCGCTCACCGCTTCGTTGGCATTACGGCTGGGAGCAGCCGCGGCTGAGGTGCTTACCGTGGATCATCGGTCATCGAAACGCCGTCCGTTGGCTGTGGTGGGGCGAGACCCGCGTGTGTCTGGAGAAATGCTTGCGGCTGCACTGTCCGCAGGTATGGCCAGCCGTGGTGTGGATGTATTGCGGGTTGGGGTATTACCTACACCTGCCGTCGCCTACCTCACAGAATTCTATGGTGCCGACATGGGAGTCATGATTTCCGCCAGCCATAATCCCATGCCAGATAATGGCATCAAGTTTTTTTCCAAGGGTGGACACAAGCTGCCAGACGTGGTGGAAGACCAGATCGAAGTGACCATGGAATCCCTACCCGAAACGGGTCCCGTGGGGCATGGTGTTGGTAGGGTCATTGAAGAAGCTGTGGATGCGCAGCAGCACTACCTTGACCATTTGAAGGAATCTATGCCACGCGATCTTACCGGTATTAAGGTTGTTGTGGACTGTGCTAATGGTGCTGCATCTTCTGTTACTCCCATGGCGTATAAGGCGGCCGGGGCAGAGGTCATCGCTATTCATAACAACCCGAATGCCTATAACATCAATGATAATTGTGGCTCCACGCATATTGATCAGGTCAGAGCTGCGGTCCAACAGCACGGTGCCGATTTGGGATTGGCTCACGATGGCGACGCCGATCGATGCTTGGCCGTGGA
>CAJZGD010000245.1 GCA_915275065.1 uncultured Corynebacterium sp.
TTCCAACGTTTCTGACGATCAGTTCAGCACCGTGGTGTGGGCAATCATTGACCTGATCGCACCAGCGGTAGCATGCTGCGGTATTGCGGCATTATGCTTGGCAATTCGGACCAGCATCATCGCATGGCTGGTAGTGGCAGCCTCAGGTTTCCTGTCATTCTTCGGGTCGTTACTCAAATTGGATAAGTGGGTGTTGGATTTGTCGGTGTTTGCGTGGGCCCCGCATACAGTGGATCATTATCGTGGCGCGATTGTGCTGTTCGCAATTGGGCTAGGTTCCCTGCTAGCGGGCACCGTGATTTTCGCCAAACGAGACATCGTGGCGTAGAGGTTAAAAAGCTTATTTTGGTGGCGATTCTAAGGATTTCCCCAAAATACACCCAAACCTTAACACCCAAATAGCGCATCAGACGATCCTATACCGATTTCACTGGTACCCTCGGGAAGCACAAATGATCGATTATGGGTATGAGGTGGTTCCGTGGCGCAGCTTCCGCCGTCGCAAAGCATCGACGATGACTACACGTTCCGGCTACTGGGAATCCTCACCGCAGCCGGACGCGAAACCGCCGAAGGGTGGAGCGAAATCGGATTGCTTATCAATTTCGACCCCAACACGCGCGAACTGCGCACATTCAGCAACGTTGTGTGGCACGGTCAGCACTATGATTCCTGGATTACCGATGCACTGCAAAACGAGCTGATAACGACGATACTTGTTGGCTTCAAGCGCTTTACGACGCCGGGTGTCCGCTCTGGACCTCCATGTTTCTAGGAATAAATTCCGATAAGTACTTCTTATAGAAACCCAGCTATGAGGCAGATTTCGGCCCATGGCGAGTCGATCTGGAGGGCGACAACTGGCCCACAATGGCGGCTGGGTTGCGGAAGATGGGAGCAGATGCGCAATGAGCCAAGACGAACAACAAAAGCGAAATGACGATGCGTGGGACGAAATCCGCGGCGCGATAAGTGCGTCAGAAGTGGAGCTATTAGAGCTGCTCATAAAGGATGATAGTGGTGATCTTGACGCTGGGATTGAATACTTGTTTGGCAGAGCTGTGCATCAAGGGACGCTGTACGACATCACCTTGCCTATCCTGCGATTCTGCGTTCGTATGATTGACCAGTTCAGTCCTGGGGCAACAGAGTGGGTGGTGATATGGATCCAATTGATTGGGAGCATTATCCGGGACTTTCCCGAAGATCCATACGCGATACAGTTGCACAAGGAGAACGTTTCCGTGGTGGAAGCCTTGCTTGCGCTCAACGCCAAGAAAGGTGGCGAATACTATACGCGGGCTTTAGGAGCATGGGCCTGGTATTTTGACGTAGAAGATGAGCTGGCTTACAGGGTTCGTGCCCGACTCCGGGAATATCCGGTCGACGGTGGCACACTTGCCGCGTTAGGGGCCTGGGGCGGAGACACCAGTGCCTACCTCACCAGCGATGACCTAGGCGTACGAACAGCCGCCGCTTTTCATGACCGCAGCGAGGCAGGGACAGCTGCGCTAATAGAAGTATTATCCGACCCGAAAACTGAAGACGTCTGGGAGCAAATTATCGAACCAGATGGGCGGATTGATGATGTGGTGGAAGAACTGGTTGCCCGCGATCTTAGCGGGATTGCTGAGGCAGAGCGCGCGCGTCTAGAATCTCTGCCTGTATTCTGTCTCTCCACCTACTACCAGCCGTGGGAACCTTTTCTGCAACTCATTAACATAGGAAACGGCAACGGGGTGTTGAATACGGAAGCAACCACACGGTTCTTGGGCGCCGTGGCAGACGATGACAGTCTCTGGTACGACGCAAACCAGTTCACAACCGACGCGCTCAAAAAAGCCGGACTGCCTTCTAGCAGGAAGGAGTTACGGAAATTGGTAAAGAGCATGAGGGAATAGCTTGCCCAAGTTCCTCTCCCCCACATCCGCTACCCGCCCACGATGACGCGCCGCGTGAGTCCTCGCCGCCCGGCGCGGATGCCCACGGTCCAGGCGGATTTGTTGCGTATGAGCAGGTTGTCTAGTTCATCGGCGCTGGCGTCGGGCAGGCGGGCAAGGAGATAGTCTGCCACTTGGAGGCCGTCGGCCTGGTTGTGCAGGATGTACATTGCGGTGGCTATGTGTTGGCGGCCCATCCGGGAATTGTTGCCAGAGCCAATGCCCCACACACGGTAGTCGTCGAGGGGGACACTGAGTTCTCGGCAGAGTGTTTCCATCAGGGTGTTGTTAAGGGTGATGGTGTAGCCGCGGTGACCTGCGGATTGCCGGTGTTCGGTGAGCGCGGCTTGGATCCATTCCCAGAGGGCGGACGCCATCTGTTTGGGAACACCCTCGTACAGGGCTTTGCAGGTGACGTACTTTGTGGAGTTGGTTTCCAGCGGTCGCCAGATTTCGTCCATGAGTCACCCTGTCATCTTGTCGCTTCCGTACTTTGGCTTCACTCCCACCCTACCTGTTGCGGGTGACGGATGAGTGCTTTTGTTGGCTGATGGTGTCGCGGCGTGGCGCGGGTGGGGCCTGTTAGGTTTAGAGCAGAAGTTGCATGGCTGCTTGTTCCTGCTTCGCCAAGGATTTCAGTAGTTCTGATGCTTGCTCGACGTGGGTTCGGTCACCGGTTGCGCCAACGCGTTCGAATA
Organism: uncultured Corynebacterium sp.; assembly: GCA_915275065.1. Lineage (GTDB taxonomy): Bacteria > Actinomycetota > Actinomycetes > Mycobacteriales > Mycobacteriaceae > Corynebacterium. The sequence continues at coordinate 2,639 of CAJZGD010000245.1, forward strand.
ACGCGATCACTTGGGACCAATCGTGCGCAATGTTTACGAAGGCGTTGTGAGCCGCATTGATGTTCTCCGCCCCAGTGAGCTGGTGGGCTTCCTGCAAGAAATCCCGGTACATGTTGCGGAATAAGGCCCCACCGGTGCCGGCACGCTCCATGAGCATGGCGGTGGTGGCAAACTCTTCCTGCACGTTATTGGAGGTATCGTACCAGCGTAGGATTTCCCGACTGGTTTTCTCGATACCCTTATAGCACAGGTTTTTAATGGGTGGGTTGAGGTAGGTCGCGGCATTCTTGCGGATCGCGGTGGTGACTGTCTCCGCAAGGGTTTCGCGGGTCATGGGCTGCGGGTGCTCGGGGTCGATGGCCAGGGTGAAGTACCGGTTTCGTGACGACATAGGCCCTTTCTCATTGCGGGCCAGGGCCAGGCTTTCCAGGGATGTCACCGCAGTCGTGCCTTGCTGCTGCGTGTCCACCAGAAACGCCTGGTGGTCGTCGTATCCGCGAATGGCAACATAATGGCCGGCAAAGTGGGTGGGTTGCGAGAAATATTCCAGATGATAGCAGTCCAGCTTCAGGCCAACCAGGCGACCGGCGTCGAGAAGCTCTTTGACCCTCCGCCACGCTTTGGCCCGCGAGGTTGTTTCCTTAACCGTGAGGAGTAGACCAAGGTTTGTGGCAATGTTTTCAGTGATAAGGTCTGGTTTTATGCGACCGCCAAGGAAGGGAAAGTCCATGGTTTTCATTTTCCATATGGTGTAGGCTAGCCCCTCCCCCAGGCCGAAGAGCATGGGTTCGCTCAGGTGTATGCCGAGCTGCCCCAGCAGGGTTCCCACGGTGGTGGTTTCGCAGTGCTGGCCCACTAATGGTTGTGTGTTGATCATCATGATTCTTGCTTTCCTTCCGATTGCGCAATTTCGGCTGGTCCGCGCGCCGTTGAGTGTTGGAGTGTG
>CAJZGD010000246.1 GCA_915275065.1 uncultured Corynebacterium sp.
CCGCCCATGACATGGGGATTTACCTTCAGCATTATTTGAATAATGGTGTCCCGGAGGTGCCGGATGGCGGCTACCAGGATGGTTGGTTCCGGGATGGTGATCGAATATTTCACGCCGGTTCCTTGGAAGGCTATTCGTCCCTCATGATGCTGTTTCCCAAGTTGGGGGTCGGCGTTGTGGTTTTGACGAATATGCAGGATTATGTGGGAAATACCATGGCTGGCCTGCGGATAGAAGCGGGGATTGCTGATATTCTTGCTGGTCGGCAACCTTTGCCTGTTGATCGTGGGCTTTATTGGCGGCGTCATGGATTATTGTCAGCCCTGTACCTGACCATTATGGCGTTGCCGTTGGTGCGCTGCCGCCATAAAATAATATGGAATGTGGTGTTACCCACCGCGCTTTTGTCGGTGCCTCGCGTTGTGAAGGCCCGGTGGGCCACGGTGTGGGGTTTCGCCCCGAATCTGTTGGTGAGCCTGGTGACGTCTGCCACGTTGTTGTATGCCGGCTGGTTTACCAAGAAGACAAAGACCTGATAGGTTCCCTGTAGCCTCTTGGCCTGTGGGGAGTGCCCCCATACCCACATGAAAGCTCCACTTTGCCACCAATACTTGCCGCATTGGCGTAAAGCATGGCCGAAGTGGAGCTTTGGGGTTATGGTGCGTGGTGGGTGCAAATCCTCACTTTGCTGAATTATGTCGTGGTGGTGGGCATCCCCAGCCTGGTGAGGACATTTTCCGCGGAGATGAGGCACATGGGAACGCCCACACCCGGTACCGTCGTACCACCCACATACAGTAAACCTTTGACCCGGCGGGAGATATTTGTGCCGCGGAAAAAAGCCGATTGGCCCAGCGTATGGCCCGGCCCTAATGCCCCACCCAGCCACGAATGGTAACGCTCTTCGAAATCCTGTGGGCCAATGGTGCGTCGAATAATGACCCGGTCCACCAGGTTTGGTATGTTCGCCCATTCACCAATTTGCCGCACCGCCGCCGAGGCGATTTTCCGCACAATCGGCGATTCTTCTTGGCGGTAGGCATTGCCGTGGCCAATGCTGGTGTTTGGTGCCACAGGGATGAGCACAAAGAGGTTTTCGCAGCCTTCGGGTGCAACCGTTTGATCCGATGCTGAAGGCTTTGACACATAGATTGACTGGGATGCTTGCAGGCTTCCCGGGTTATCGAATACCGCAGTGAAGTCCGCATCCCAATCACGACTCACCAAAAGGTTATGGTGGGCGAGCGTTGGGAGCTTGCCATCCACCCCCAAGAGCACCAATACCGCAGAGATGCCTGGATCCCGCTGGGCGAAATACGACTGGTCGTAGCTGCGGAATTTTGGCGGTAATAGCTTCATTTCCGTGTGCTGAATGTCGGCGTTGGAAACCACCACATTGGCGAGCTGGCCGCTGGGTATCCCTTGCCGGTTTACCATTTTCACCCCCTGCACACCGGCGTCATCAACATAAATTTCCGTTACTTCTTGCCCCAGACGAAACTGGACACCCTCCGCTACCGCCAATCGGTGGAGAGCTGCCACAATTTCCTGAAACCCACCCAGGGGGTACCGAACCCCCAGGGTGAGGTCTGTATGGCTCATGAGATGGTAGAGTGCTGGAATGCGTTTCGGCTGTGATGACAAAAACACCGCCGGGTATTGCAGAATTTTTCGCAGTCGATGATCTTGAAACTGGCGGTTCACAAATCGGCGTAATGACATCCCCAACAGTGGGAGCTTCGGCAGCATTTTTCGGGACAATAATGATCGGGGTGATGTGAAGTTGGTGTACAGATATTGCTGCAGTGCCAATTGGTACATTTCGGCCGAGCTGCGCAAATAGTCCCGGATCTGCGTGCCCGCACCCGGCTCCACCGATTCGAATAATTGTTCAAGTTCGGTGGCACCATGGGGTATGTCCATGGAGGTTTCGCCTTCGAAAAACATTCGATAGCCGGGGTTTAAGGGAACGAGGTTTAATTCCGCTTCCGTCGATGTGCCCATTAACGCGAAGAACCGGTCGAATGCTTCCGGCATGAGGTACCAGGATGGCCCTACATCCCACCGAAAACCATCCAGTGCCAGGCTTCCGGCCCGACCGCCTACCTCATCATTTTTCTCAATCACGGTGACCTGCACGCCTTGCCTGGCCAGCAAACCGGCGGTGGCTAAACCACCAACTCCGGCACCAATGATAACGGCAGAATTGGGTGGCATGATTAACTCCTTTGCGTGATCTTCGATATGCCCGGGATCCGCGCTATTGTCGACAGGGCGGAGTCGCCACATACCTGGGCGATGATTCGGGCCCGGGTGGTGGGGGATAACCGTACCCTGGTGTTGCGAATCGCATGGGTATCAGTGTGGTCGAGCTGGTTGGTGAGTTCCGTAAAAAACCGGGTTGCTAGTTGCACACCTGTGCGAGAACTCGGCGGTAGTAAGGCAATGGCGGTTTCCGCTGTTGCCAAGTCGGTGCGAATATCGGCGATAAGGGCCTTTTTGGTTGCTTCGGTTAGTTCCTGGGCGAAGTATTGCCGCCCTAGCGTTACATGATCTTCGGCATAGTCGCGGAGGAAATTGATTTTTTGAAATGCTGCCCCTAGAGCCTGTGCCCCGGTTGCTATGCGGGCACGGTGGCAGGCTTCAACAGTGTGGCCGGCTAGGAATACTGATACGCAGAGCAGGCCAATTACCTCCGCGGAACCATAGATGTAGTTTTGATAGCTTGCAGCATCGTGCATGGATTTTTGCAGGTCGGTGCGCATTGATGTGAAGAACGCACGAATATGTTCGGGGTTGAACTTGCATCGGCGGGCGGTGATTGCATACGCATGCAGGATAGGGTCTGGGTGGAAGCGCCGCAGTGGGGCAGCCAGAACATGGTGTTCGTATTCCTCAAGCAGCGTGGTGGTGGCGGGTATGTCTAACCCGGCTGCCTTGGTGGTGCCGTCGACGATTTCGTCCGCGATGCGGACCATGGCGTACAGGTTGCTAATGTCGGTGCGTTGTTGTTTCCCTAGCATTCGGGTGGCGAGCCCAAAGCTGGTGGAATAGCTGGCAATGACCTGCCTGGCTGCTCGAAAAGCCATTCGATCATAGCGGCGGAGATATAAGTCAGCGTTGGGGTCGATGGTGGAGGAATGCATAATGTACCGAGAAAGGAGCGATGAACAGTCTTAGTGTACTCGTTTAGAGTAGGGGAATGGCCATTATTGTTTTGGGATCCCATACTTACGAGGGCAGACCTGGGGCGGTGCTCGCAAGCCGTCTACGTCACGCCCGTGATATTGCTACTCGCCACCCCAAGGAAACCATTGTGGTTTCCGGGAAAGATGAAGCACCAGTGATGGCGACGTGGCTGATTGATAATGGTATCGACCCGGCGCGGATTCTCATCGAGCCGACCGCCACAAGCACGAACGAAAATTTAGAGCGGTCTTTAGCCCTCCTGCGCAGTTCCGGTCATCCCGACCCCAGTAGGGGACAACCCTTTATGGTTGTCACGAGTGATTTCCATAAATTTCGTACCTTGGTGTGGGCTTGGCATTTAGGCATCCCAATCACAGTGCTGACGGCGGTGACG
>CAJZGD010000247.1 GCA_915275065.1 uncultured Corynebacterium sp.
CCCATGGTGGCCGTCCCTATTGAAAGGTGACGGCCACCATGGGTTTATGCATCTCGCCCGATGAACATATTACTGTAACCGCGGCTTCGCTACACCGCTGGGTTACCCCCTCGCCTGTTGTTGCGCGATATCGGCACCGATCTTGCCCACCACCGCGAGGGTACCGGCAACAGCGGCAAGAGCAAGAATGGTGGTCCACACGTCCTTGATGCCGCCAAAGGCGGCCTTATAGTCTTCCGCGGTCCGGGTACCAGAGCTTGAAGAGCTGGTACCGGTTGCGTCCTCGACGGTCGTTCCGGCGGGGCCGCCTCCCTCATTGCCCGCATCGGCGGCGAAAACAGGTTGGGGGCACAGGGCCAGGCTCACGGCCAATGCCACACTCATGGCACGATATTTCATAGGGTTATCCTTTCGGAAATGAGGTCGAGCAGGTTTTCTGCATTGTCGGTAACGCGGCGTCGGGCGGGCTGGACGCTCACCACCCCGTCGGTGGTGGTCACGTGAATGGGCCAACCGTAAATCCGCGAGAGATTATCCGAGGTGTACACTTCTTCGACCGGTCCGGCGGACGCCACCACGCCGTCGGCGAGGCAAATAATATGGTCGCAGTAGGCCGCGGCCGCATTGAGGTCATGCACGACCACGATCACCGCCACCCCGGCGGTTTCGGCTATGCGTCGTACCAGGCCCAACACCTGTTCTTGGTGTTTGATGTCCAGGGCGGCCGTGGGTTCGTCAAGCATAATGACCGGAGTTTGCTGGGCCAATACCCGGGCCAAGGCCACCCGGGCCCGTTCGCCACCAGAAAGCGTGCTGATGTCACGGCCAGCCAGATGAGTGGTGTCGGTTGCCCGCAATGCCGCATCGATGATGGCGTCGTCGTATTCGGCCTGCGGCTTGTTGTGCCAGGGCCGCCGACCCATGGCAACAACGTCCCGCACCAGAAAATCGAACGACACGGTGACATCCTGCAGCATGACCGCCCGGGCACGTGCCAGCTCTTGGGGCGCGGTGACCGCGGGATCGCATCCAGCCACCGTAATTTCACCGGATTGGCGTTCCAGGTCACCGCTTAACACGGCAAGCATGGTGGATTTCCCGGCGCCGTTGGGGCCGATGAGGCCGGTGACTTCCCCGGCGCGGGCGGTGAAGGTGATGTCGTGAAGGAGGGTGTGGTCGCCGATGGTGACGGTGACATCGGTAACGGAGATCATCGGATTCCCTTTCGCATCATGCGGCGGAGGAGGAAGAAGAAGGTGGGGCCGCCGACCAGGGCGGTGAAGATCCCGATGGGGAGGTCGGCGAAGGGGATGGTGGTGCGCGCCGCGACGTCGGCAAGCGAAATGAGCACGGCGCCGGCAAGCGCGGAGGCTGGGAGGAGTACCTTGTTTTCCGGTCCGGTAATTGTGCGCAATAGGTGGGGGACGATGAGTCCCACAAAACCGATAAGGCCGGCGAATGATACTGCACCGGCGGTGAGCACGGTAGATGCGGCGATGGCGGCGATTCGCAGGCGGGCGACGTCGATGCCGGTGTGGCTAGCTGCGCGTTCGCCGAGGGCCAGGACGTCGAGTTGGCGGCCCAGGCTGAATGCGATGAGCGAGCCAACGATGATGATGGGCAGCACTACCCACACGTGTTTCCATTGTGCACCGTTGAGGGAACCCATTTGCCAGAAAATAATTTGTTCCCGGTTGGTGGTGGGTGCGAGGTAGACGGTGAACGAAATGATGGCGCCGCACACCGCATTGATGGCGATGCCTGTGAGGATGAGGTTGACGACGGAGACTTTGCCTTGGCTGCGAGCGAGCTGGTAGATGATGAGGGTTACGATGACCGCGGAGAGAAACCCGCCAGCGGGGACGGTGAATGTGCCAAGCACGCTGATATTAAAAACAATGACCAGAGCTGCACCAACGCCAGCCCCGGAGGTGACGCCGATGATGGAGGGTTCCGCGAGGGGGTTAGCAAAGACTGCCTGCATGAGGGTGCCGGCCACGCCGAGGGCTGCGCCGACGAGGAGGCCCAGCAGGATGCGGGGGATGCGGATTTCCCATACGACGTTGGCGGCGAGTCCTAGGGCTTTGGCCCCGTCGCGGCCGGCGGCGAGGATGTCGGGGAGCCGTTCCGGTGGCACGTAAAACTGGCCCAGGATGAGGGACGCTATCACTGCCAGCGCGAGGACGACCCCGAGGGTGACGAAGGTGAGTATGCGGCGCTGGTGGCGGCGGGCAAAAACGTCGAGGACGGGTGCGTCCGTCGAGGTGTTATTGGGCTTGGTCTGGAGCATAGATCGCCTGCGCTAGTCGAAGGAGTGTTTGACCGGTGAGGGGGCCGAATGCTAGGGATTGACCATCGGGAAGGGTGACGATCCGTTGTTTTTGGCCTGCGATTGTTTGTGCGATTCCGGGGCGCTGCATGAGGCCGTCGATGCCGCCTGTGGATTCCAGGCCGCCTTCCATCATGATGATGAGTTCGGGGTTGATGCGGGCCAGGGCTTCGGCGGTGGCGGGGGTGGTGTATTCGAGGTTGTTTTCGGCTGCGAGGTCGACGCCGCCAACGCCTTCGATGAGGTCTTTCGCTCCGGTGCCGTTGCCAAGGATAAAGAAGACACCACCGTTTCCGCGGGCGTAGACGAAGGCCATGCGCATGGGGTCTTTAGGCACGAGTTGGGTGATTGCTTCTTTATCTTTGGTGATTTCGTCTTTGGTGCGCTCGGCTAGTTTATCGCCTTCGCTGCTGAGGCCCACGACGTCGGCCACGTTTTTGATGTCTTCGCCAACGGCGTCGATGGTGCGTTTGGGTTCCATGACGACGACGGTGACGCCGGCGTCCCGAATTTGGTCGATGGCTTCCCGCGGCCCGATTGAATGATCAACGATGACGAAGGTTGGTTGCAGCTGGAGGACTGCTTCCACGTTGATATTGTGTCCGCCTTGCGTGACGACGGGTAAATCTTTCAGGGATTCCTCTGTTGATGACACGGTGCGGCCCACAATGTTTTTGCCAAGGCCTAGTCCGGTGAGGGTTTTTGAATAGCTTCCGTACAGGTCAAGGGGCAAAATTCTGGAAGCATCGGTGACTTCAACATCGTAGCCGTCGGCGTCTTGCAGGGACACTGGGAGTTGTGGTTTGGGGTCGTTGGTGACGGGCACCACCTCGTCAAACTTGGTGACGGCGGTGACTCCGGTTATAGTGCGCGGGTCTTTGAGGTCTTTGGAGGTCGCTGTGACAGAGTCACGGAGTTTAGCATCGGAGTCCTGGTAGGCGCCTTGAACGCCGCAGCCGGTGACGGCAAGAGCGCATAGAACGGCCAGGATAGTTTTACGTAAAATCATTATGGGTCTTTCTTTGGCTTATATTGCCGGGTTATTTTTCACGAGGCGGCCCATGCTGCCACCGCCGACGACGAAGGCCGCCACCGCCAGGAGCAGATACATCATTGGGGTCATGCCTGCTGCTTCGAGGCCACCGGCGCCTGCGGATTTCACCTTGAATTTATTGGCACCGTTTTGATAGCCAGAGCCGGAGGAATCGCCGTTACCACTGCCGCTGCCATCGGCGTCGGAGGCACCGTCGG
>CAJZGD010000248.1 GCA_915275065.1 uncultured Corynebacterium sp.
GGGGTCGCCCACACCTGGCGAGCTGCCATAATGAGCAGCTCTAAGGTGTACTGGGACACTTTTCCGGCAAACACAGCAGAGACAACTTCTGCGCGCTGTTCTTCAGCCAGTGAGGCTTCGGCAATGGTGATGCGTAATGCCCGATCCCCATCGAGAAGCTCAACGACGTCAAACAGCTCAGCGCCAGTCTGGGCGGCTACGGCAACTGGTTTTTCCTTGTTTTTCGACGTGGTGTCGAAATACTCGGAAATAATTTCCAGTGCTTCGCGGCTTGCTGCGTGCATGTATGCCTACTTTCCTGCTGACTTAGCAGAGATGGAATCAAGGTCGTCGAGGAATCGATCAATACTGCCGGAGCGTTTCACGTTCTCCGACAATTGTTCCCCAACCAGAGCCTCAGCAAGACTGATGGCGTTCTGCCCCATCTCACGACGCAACTCCGCCACAACCAGCTCGCGCTGGGCAGCCAGGTGCTTTTCGCCATTTTCAATAATGCGTGCACTCTCTTCGGTTGCTTTTGCCTTCATCTCGGCTTCAATCTGCTTGCCCTTTTCTTGGGCAGCTTCGCGGATTTCGGCGGCTTCGATGCGGGCGTCGGCAAGCTTTTTGTTGTACTTTTCGAGCACAGCCTTGGCCTCATTTTGAGCTTTTTCGGCGCTTTCAATGCCGCTCTTAATGAGTTCTTCTCGCTCGGCAAGTGTTTTCAGGAAATTTGGGAGCACCAGTTTCCAGAACAAAAGTCCAACAACTAAGAGTACGACGATGGACCAACCAATATCGTAGGTCGTCGGCAATAGCGGGTTAATCGCACCGCTGCTACTGCCTTCGGCCAGATAACTGATCATATTCGTCATGAATCTCGTACTTTCGTGTAGTGGCAGTAAAAATGGTTTACGTGAACATGTAACCAGCGGCCAAGCCGATCAGGGCGAGGGCCTCAACGAAAGCGATACCCAAGAACATGCTGGTACGCAGCGTACCGGCCATTTCCGGCTGCCGTGCCATGCCTTCGAGTGCCTTGCCAACCAGGATGCCGATGCCGATGCCGGGGCCAATGGTAGCCAGGCCATAGCCGATGGTGGCAATATTGCCGTGAGTAGCGGATTCAGCGGCTTGCGCAAGGATCAGTTCATTCATGAGAATGTATTTCCCTTCTAAAATGCCCTCATGTTTTTAAGGGCGGTGAGTGTGTGAGTTTTGAGGTTAGTGTTCGTCCGCATGTAGCGATAAGTCGATATACACGGCCACCAGCAGGGTAAAGATATACGCTTGGAGGAAAATCACCAGACACTCAAAGAGTGTGAATGCAATACCTGCCACCAAGGTGACTGCGGATAATGCCGACCAACCATCAAACTGCCAGAAGAACAGGTTGGTTGCGCTAAACAGCAACACCAGGATGATGTGCCCAACCAGCATATTGGACAACAAACGGATAGTCAGCGTAGCGGGACGCAGAATAAAGGTGGAAAGGAATTCCAGCGGAATAACAAGCACGTGAAGGGCAGGTGGAAGATTGGGAATAACCACCGAACTCTTCATGTACTTAAAAAAGCCATACCGCTTTGCACCTGCATAGATGAAGGCGATATACCCAAACAAAGCCAAAATCAATGGCATACCAGCACGCGCATTGGAGGAAATGTTTAGGAATGGAATGACCGAAGAGGAATTGAGGAATAAGACGAGGAAGAAGATGGGCACCAAAACGGCGAGGAATCGGCGGCCTTCTTTCTTGCCGAGAATTTCTTCCGCAATGTGGATTCGGACAAAGTCGAGCATGATCTCCGCGACGTTTTGTAAACCACTAGGAACGATCTTGGGTTTACGCATCGCTACGACGAAGAAAATGATCATAATCGCAGCCATCAACAACCGGACCAACATAATACGGTCGAGGGAAAACCAGCCACCGGTGATGGTGTCTTCCCAAATGAATTCGTTGGCCGATTCACCCGGGAAAAACTCCCCTATTGAGGGTGCGTGAAACTCCCCCTCCAAGGATAATGTTGTAACGCTCAGCGTTCTCTCCCGTGTTCGGGCCGCAAGAATTCTAATGAAAGATTCTCACGGTGCGATGGATGTCTGTAAACTCACTGCAACCACCACGGACTCCGTCGCACATCAGCATGGCGGCCACAGGGGATTATGCTTGGAATACCCCTTGATAGGAAGCAAATATTCCTGATTAACCCACCGATTAGAATAGCAGCATAAATCCGATATTTCCCACATAATCCCCGGTAAAAATCACCCCCACGATATTCACCCACAATGAACAGGCACGAACCCTAAAAAGTGACCTGAGGCACAGATAAAAACGGGGGTAATTGACTACCCCCACCCTTTGAACTATTCACCCCCTTTTTGGTTATGACCACCCGGCGCGACCAGCCAAAGGCGACATGAGTATCACCCCATAGGGTCATAAACTTACCTTGCAATTGTGTTACAAAACCGTAATCAATCCCCCGAACCACCAACTATCACCACTTCCCCTGACCACACCCATTAGGGGTTAATCTTTTGATGGGGTGGAAATTTGTCGATTGAAAATTGTCGGCTCTTCCCCCACAGGCGTAGTGAATGTGCCATGCGTCAATTCCGCCCCAATCCAAAATTTAGAGAATTTGATACAGCCCGATTGGGTAAAAATCGGTGGTTGCCGACCGGCAACTTCGGGCGTCGTCAAGCATTAATAATGCATAATTACTATATTTATGCAGACAAATATGTCACGCGGGACGTAATCACCCCATATGCTTCGGTTGCTAGCACTACAATCAGCGCGACCAGCAAGGTGACAAAAAACGCCACATGCGAGTAAAACGTCAGGTCACGGATCAGCACCAGCACCATGAGCACCACAATGACCTTCATCAGCCATGTGCCCAGCACCACCGCCCCCGTGGTTGTCGGCGTGGTCGATGCGGTGAGCAGCACGCTTGCTACCGTCACCAGGAGGAATCCGCCGGCAATAGCGGCACCGATGAGTACCCCCCATATTCCTGGTAGCCCTTGGTAACCGCCCCAGCTCATGAGCGATACGATGGTCACCACCAGCAGGGCGGACGAACCCAGCCGTAATGCACGCACCAGCGGACGTCGGTGATCATCGTAATCATGCTGGTCACGTTCTTGTAGCCCTAAATCATTTTTGCTAGTCACAAACGGCAATCCTACCCAACCCCAGGGTGTTCATTGAAACTGATCGTGCCCCACCATAATTTCTACGGGGTTTCCGGGGCCTGATCCATGGTTTCCTCACCGCTTCGTGCATTGCGGTTCGGCTTGCCATAATGCGGTGCGCCATGATTGGCCACCCTATGCGTCATACTGGGATGCGCCTCCTCACGGTTTGCCGTCCCATAGTCCACTGCCCCACAGTCTGCCACCTGAGGATCCGCCGGGTGAGGGTCAGGATCCACCACCTTATGAGACGCAATCTCACGATCTTCCGGGGGCTCCGGGGGTGATTTTTCCCGGTGAAGTATGCGGGGTCGGTGGCTAGATCGGAAGAGCGTCGTGTAGGGAAAGAGTGTAGATCTCGGTG
>CAJZGD010000249.1 GCA_915275065.1 uncultured Corynebacterium sp.
GTAATAGTGCACCGGGGTTTTGCGATTTCATCCATAGTGAGTTGTAGCATAGGTGAATATCTCTATGGAAAGGGCTAAAGCGTGGCGAAACTGCTATACCGCTTGGGGCGATTTTGCTACCGGGCGAAATGGATTGTGATTATAGCCTGGCTGCTAGTGCTGGTCGCATTGGGCGGCGGCTCGTTGGCTCTGGGCTCCCACTACAACGACGTGTTTACTATCAGCGGCACCAAGGCCCAAAAAGCAACCCACCTATTGCAGAAAAACTTTCCCCAAGAGAAAAACCCGGTTGCTGAGGCCGGGGTGACTATCGCGTTTAAAGCCCCACCTGGGGAGCGGCTAGATAGCCCCAAAAACTCCGCCGCCATTGACAAGGTCATCAAACATATTCAAGACAATCTTGACGGTTTGATACCGGGCCAGCGGTTCGGCAATCCGGTGACGAAAAACCCAGAGCTGCAAAAATTCATTATTGATACCTCCACGAGTAAAGGCCTGCCGGAAGAAAACGCCCGGAAAGACGCCGAAAACCTCAGCCTGGTCAGCGCCGATGGGCGCATCGGGTTCACCAGCTTTTCCGTGGATGTGCCCATTCCCGCTGATGTGACCACGGAGCAGCGCAAAGTCATTGCGGACGCCATGGACCTGGGCCGGGCCGAAGGCCTGGAGGTAGAGGCCGGCGGGGCCGGCTATGGTGATCCCATCCGGGTGGAAGAAGCTTCCGAAATCATTGGCCTGGCGGTGGCCGCCATCATTTTGATCTTCACGTTCGGCTCCCTGGTGGCGGCGGGTATGCCGCTGATCGTGGCCGTGGTGAGCGTGGCCATTGGTTCCCTGTCCATTACCCTGGCCACCTCGCTGGTGGCATTGAACAACATCACCCCGGTGTTGGCGGTGATGTTGGGGTTGGCCGTGGGTGTCGACTACGCCCTGTTTATCCTGTTCCGCTACCGACACGAGCTATCCCGAGTGAAACGGGAAGAAGCGGTGGGCATCGCCATTGGTACCGCCGGGTCGGCGGTGGTGTTCGCCGGCCTGACGGTGATCGTGGCCCTCGTGGCCCTGTTTGTTGCCAACATCACCTTCCTCACCTACATGGGGTTGGCGGCCGCCTTCACCGTGGCCATGGCCGTAACCATCTCCATCACCCTGTTGCCGGCCATCCTGGGGGTGTTGGGCCCGCGGGTGTTCAAGGGGGAAATCAAGTTCATCACCCACCGGCCGCGCACCAATCCGATGGGGGAGCGGTGGGTCAAACTGGTGCACAAAATGCCGTCCCTGATCGTGGCCGTCGTGGTGTTTGGCCTGGGTTCGTTGACGATCCCCGCCGCCGACCTGCACCTGTCCCTGCCTTCGGACGGGCAGTCCCCAAAAGAAACCACCCAGCGGAAACAGGCCGAAATACTCTATGAGGGTTTCGGCCCGGGTGCCGACGCCCAATTCATGGTTGTGATTGATGCCCACACCGTCAACCCCGACGCGGAAGTGCTCCAGCCGCTGATTCGGTTCCAACAGCCGCCGGAGGGCTCCCCGGAAGCAGCAAAATTCGACCGGAAGCGGGCGGCGGCGTTTGCCACATACATGTATGTGATTTCCAAATTCGGCAACACTCAGGACGTGAAGCACGTTCAGCTGATTGGGGCGTCGGATGATGGCATGGCTGCGAAACTAGCGATCACCTCGAAGAAGGCGAACATTGATCCGGCCACTAACCAGCTGATTTCCTCACTGCGCATCAAGGAAGAAGAAGTGATCGCGGCCACCGGGGTGGATTCCGGTATTACCGGCCTGGTGCCGGTGCAGCAGGACGTGGTGAACCGGCTCAGTGATGCGTTGCCGCTGTACCTTTCCATCGTGGTGGGCTTGGCGATCGTGCTGTTGCTCATTATTTTCCGCAGTATCCTGGTGCCGCTAATTGCCGGTATTGGCTTCCTTCTGTCGGTTGGTGCGGCGTTTGGTGTGACGGTGCTGTTTTGGCAGAAGGGCCTGTGGGGGGTTGTGGGTACTCCGGGCCCAATTATTGCCTTCATGCCGATCTTCCTCATCGGCGTGTGTTTCGGTTTAGCCATGGACTACCAGGTGTTTCTCGTCTCCGCTATGCGGGAACATTACACGCATGCGCACGGCAAAGGTGAGGGCAATTACAACGGCACCGAGGCGTCGATCATTCATGGTTTCGCCCAAGGCGCCCGCGTGGTGACCGCCGCCGCCATGATTATGATTGCGGTGTTTGTGGCCTTCATTGGCCAGCCCATTCCGTTTATTAAGATTTTCGGGTTTGCCCTCGGCGCCGGCGTGCTTTTCGACGCCTTCTTCATCCGCATGGCCTTCGTCCCAGCGGCAATGTTCCTCTGTGGCCATGCCACCTGGTGGATGCCCGCCTGGCTGGATAAGATCCTCCCTCAGCTGGATATTGAGGGCGCTAAGTTGGAGCAAGAGATCGAAGATGCTTTCGAAGTGGCCAGCACCGGCCGCCACTGGAAGCCGGCCGGCCAAACCGACTCATTCCCCGCCATCAAACCGTAATCAATTCCAGCCGTCGTCGAGTTTGCCCTCCCTTAAGGCCTTGAGCGCTCTGAGGGCATCTCTTTCCATCCGCAGATGGTAGTTTTGGCGTCGGAGCCTCTCCAGCTCGGTCTCAGTGTTGGCGTCGGTGTTGGCGTTGGTGCTGGTGGACCTCCTCATGCGCGGGTCGAGGCCCACATCCCCGCTGGTCTGCCATTTCTTCACCCATGTGTGAATGAGCTTCTCCGATTTAATGCCGTATTCCTGCGCCAACCAGTCAGGGTCGTCCCCATCAAGGTAGCGGATGACGACTTCCATTTTCGTTTCGAACGAATAACGTTGGTTTTTCCGGCCCATAGGTCATAGTTTGCCATGGGTACGCTTCTCGCCCACACCCCGCCGGCAGCAGAAATGCTAAGCATGGTTTTCCCTTGGCGGGCGCGCCGGCTCCAGGGCGCTTGAGGTGGCGGATTCGAAAGACCATGCTTAGCAGATCTGCTGCCGGCGGGGCATGGTGGGGCGTGGTGAAGGCATGGTGGGGTGCCGGGAGGTGGGCGTCGATAAGCAGGGGAGAGTACCACCAATAGCTGAAGGGCGACCATTCTTCCGAATGCGTCACTTAACCCCGAATTAGCGTACTCTCGTACCTATGACCACAACGGCGAAATATGTAGGGCTAGGCCTTATGGGTGAAGATCGCTTCATCACCACCCCCGATGGGCGAAAAATACGGGCAATGATCCACGGAAACGGGCCCACATTAATAGTGCTCGATGCTGGGCTGGGGGCCAACGGCTTTTACTGGAGTAAAACCTATAAACTGCTGGCCGAAAAACTCCCCGACGTGTGCATTGTCGCTTACGATCGGGCCGGCATGGGTGCCAGCGACCCCGACCCGCGACCCCGCACCCTCGCCCACATGGCGGACGACCTCGACACCATTATCGACTCGTTCGTCCCCCGCCAGGTCTTCCTCATCGGCCACAGCTGGGGCGGCACCCTCGCGCAATTCGCCGCCGCCCGCCGCCGCGCCGCC
>CAJZGD010000250.1 GCA_915275065.1 uncultured Corynebacterium sp.
GGGCGCTGGCGCCGCGGCCGGCAATCCTCCTGGCGGACGAACCCGTATCCGCCCTCGACGTGTCAGTTCGAAAACGTGTTCTGAATCTATTGGATTCGTTGGTGGCGGAGCATAATCTGACGTTGGTGTTTGTGTCGCACGACATCGGCGTGGTGCGGAGCGTCTGCGACACCATCATGGTGATGCATGACGGTCGGATTGTGGAGAAAGGCGACACCGCCCAAGTATTGCGGGCACCACAGAACGCTTACACGCAGTCTCTTATCGCGGCGGTCCCGCAATTGGATCGTGGCTAAGCCACGGGGTTGTTAAGAGGATTGGATCACTAGGAGGATTGCTGGATTGAGGACGTGCTCTTCGTTATGTTCGAAAACGCTGGTCATTTCCTCAAATTCACTCGCTTCTGCTGCACTAATCACAATCTTTTCGCGCATGGTTAGGATTGTAGCCCAGAACCCGGTGGGGCGCGCAGTTATGGTTTCAGACATAACATTGCACCCATGCAGTCGGTGGGTAACCGCCATTCCGGCCGGGTTCAAAGGTGTGGTGAAGGTCAACCGGAATATGCATGGGTGCCTGAGTTAATTTAGGGCAGGATCAGCGCAAACCCAAATCGGGGGTGCCATTACCCTACCCCCGATTATCGGGTTTTCACCCATGGGCCACGTGGATTCGCCGCCTCGGTTGGCGAATGGGCCTAGTGGTCACGCACCTTATCCCGCAAAATACCCAGGATCTCGGCGCCACCAAACCCAATGCCATCATGCTGATAGAAATTGGTGATATGCGGGCGAACATCCCGGTAGGCATGGGCCGTCGCCATGGACAATTCAAACGGCACAAACACATCATCCACATACACGGCCGCGGCGGCGGTGGGACTGGCCGCCGACCCCAAGGTGTCCGCATCGTAGGGATTATGTCGCCACTCGTACTGCGCCAATTGCTCCGCCGATTCGGCGAATGGGCGCAGCGCCGGATCCTCTGTGAACTGCCACGGATAAATATGTTCCCCGGTCAGATAGAACTTGTCGGCGGTGCGCGGGTCCGCATTCTCCTCGTAGCCGGCAATTTCCTCCCGAATCCGGTGCGCCGACCAATTGGTGGGATGGGTGCCGCCCACGCCGCCGTAGATAGATTCGTGAATGGCGGCATACAGCGGTGCCCCTTCGAAACTCACCTGCGACCCCACCGAGGCCAGGAAATCCCGGCGCAGCCGCTTCACGCCTTTGACCGTCACAAAGGGATTTTCCAACAGGTAAGCCAGGGACAGATAGCCGTCCCCCCGACCCAGGTTGATGCCGATGGTGCGGAATCGTCGGGAGCTGAGTCGCTCCCCCGTGGGCAGGGTTTCGTCCGAATTGTCAAGGTGGTATGCGATCTCCCGGATCCGATCGTTGGCCCACGGCACCTGGGTGAAGAACTGTTCCTGCCGGAATGTGAGCTTGGTGTAGGTGGCGCGGTACACGTCGTCAACCGGGTCGGTGATGGTGGGCAGGCCACCGGTGAGGAAGGCCTCGGTGACTGATTCCGGGTAGGCGGATAGATAGGCGGTGATACAGAACCCGCCGAAGCTTTGGCCGAAGAGGGCCCACTTTTCGATCCCTAATGCGCGTCGTAACGCTTCGGCGTCTTCAACAATATAATCCTGCCGCAGCACCGCGAGCCGTTCCAGGGTGCGGTCTTGAGGGTCGCCGGCGGCGTCAATGCGGTGGGAGTTCCCGGTCCCACGCTGGTCCAATAAGATCACCCGGTAGTGTTGCAGCAGCTCCCCAAACCACCCGGTGGCGCCGTAGGGGCGGATGGCGGGAAAGCCCGGGCCGCCCTGGAAGAACACCAGCGGCGGGTTCTCCGCCCCACCGTCGGCATAAACCTCACGGGCAAATAATTCGAACGTGTCATCGGGGCTGGCCGGATCCCAGGGCACGGGCAGCCGATGTTCGATGATGGTGTGACCGAAATGACGTACAGGCGGGGTCGAAGTAAGCATGGACGCTATTCTACGCATCCCGGTTGCGGGACTACACTTGGCAAGCATGCCACCTTATAGCACCCCCTCTACGGTTGATGAGTTTCGCGCGAATTACCAGGCGGTCGCCGAACGGATCGCCAATGCCGCCCACGCCGCCGGCCGGGATCCCGCGGACATTCGCCTGATTGCGGTTTCGAAAACGTTTCCGATATCCCACGCATTGTTGGCCGCGGAGGCCGGCATGACCGTGCTTGGGGAGAATCGCCCCCAGGAGTTGGCGGAGAAAGCCCAGGCGTTTCGCGACCGCGGCGTCGACGTGACGTGGTGTGCGATCGGGCATTTGCAGCGGAATAAGGCGAAGGAGATTGCCAAGTTCGCAACCGAGTTTCACGCATTGGATTCCCTCCGGCTTGCCGAGGCATTGCAGCACCGCCTGGAGTTGGCGAACCGCACCTTGGATGTGTTCATTCAGGTGAACACTTCGCACGAGGCGCAGAAAAGCGGGTTCGCCCCCAACGAGGTTGCAGCAATACTCCCGAGCTTGGCGACGCTTGATCGCCTGCGTGTTCGAGGCCTCATGACCATGGCCGCGTTTTCCCCGGAGGAGTCGGTGGTGCGCCCCAGCTTCGAACAGCTACGCACCCTGCGGGACCGGCTGCAACCGGACGCGCCGGACGGCATGAGCCTTACGGAGCTATCCATGGGCATGACGGGGGATTTCGAATGGGCGATCGCCGAGGGGGCAACAAGCGTTCGGATTGGCACCGCCATTTTCGGACACCGGCCCAATTCGGCATACCTGTAGGCCTGTAGTGCTCACCGCCGCGTCAAGAGGCGATCGGCAAGGCCCGGCAGGTCGGTGGGCCAATATTCCGCCGGCCGGGGCCGCAGCGTGCCGGGCCCAGGCCGGCACCGATCCACCACATCCCGCCACCGCTTCGGGATGCCGCTGGCCCCCACCACCGCACCAAACAGGGCGCCGCAAATAGCGGCATTGGTGTCGGTGTCGCCGCCGCAGGCGATGGTCGCCACCAGGGCCTCCGCAAAATCAGAGGCGGTGGCGAGCTGGTAAAGAGCATTGGGGAACGCGACCCGCACCCAACCCATGTGGGTGAGATAGTCGTCGGGTTCGACCACATCATCGGAATCAAAGAGGTCCAGGACCGCCTCCCGACCCAGCCCCTCCCCCACCGCCCGGGCAATGGCGTAGGCGTAGACCGCGTTCAGATCTTGGCAGGTCTCATTGATGTGGGTGAGCCGGGCATCCTGCCGGGCATAGTCCCGGGCGGCGTCCGGGTCGTGGGCGCAGAACACCCCCACAGGGCTGATTCGCATGAGCGCACCATTGGCCTGCGACTGCGGGTTCATCACCCCGCGCAGCAGCGCGTCGGCACAGGTGTTTCCGATGTCGAAGGGGTGGCTTTCGGCCCACCGTCGATAGGCTGCGGCGATGGCATCAATGTCGAAGCCATGGGTCACGAGGGTGCGGGCCAGGGCGAGGGCCATTTCGGAATCGTCCGTGGGCTGGCCGGCGCTGAGTCGAAACGGCCCGCCGTCGGCAAGC
>CAJZGD010000251.1 GCA_915275065.1 uncultured Corynebacterium sp.
GGGGGCCGCGCGGGCCACGACCGCCGTCACGGGGATCATCGTCGGGACCATTCCAGCCGAAAGGGGGTGGTGTCATTGGGGGAAACATTATTGCTCCTTACTGTTTAATCTTATCGGTCTTTTTAACCGTCTGATTAGACTGTAGCACGTCAATCGTTTACTGTCCAGTTGGACGGTTTAACAGCCCTGGGCGTCGCAAAGCAAGGACCGGTACCATCAAAATCATGGTGTTACCCGAACTCGATGTGAAATACATCCAAAAATGGTGCGCGCTTAAAGAGCACAGCAGATACGGGGCGCTGTCACATTTCGAAGCGCAAACCACGAACATCCACGTCACAGTCGTGCGTGTCGATATCATCCCCACTGAGACCACCGAAATCACGCGGATGAAAAGATTTGTTGCCCGATTCCGCTATACCAAAACCACTGGTAAATGGACCCTTTATTGGCCCGACAATACTGGAAAATTCCACCGGTATAAAAGCATCCCCGGCTCAAAAATCATCCGCCCCCTCCTCGAAGCCGTAGACCACAACACAGAATCACTCTTCACCTGGTGAACAACCCCCTGTGATACATCAAACTCTCACGACGTCGCCACAGCTCACGGACATTACCCCCATGTGGCGTCGCAGGTGATCGGACATTTTTCCGCCCATAACGGCGGTACCATGGAGGAGTTCACCTTGTCAGCTATGAAAGATAACCGCCCATGGATAAGTATCTCACCGTTCGGCTCATTGCCCCCTATGGCATTATTTGGGAAGGTAAAGCCTCGTTTACCACTATCCCCGGCCAGGCGGGCACCTTCGGCGTGTACCCCGGACACGTCCCGTATGTGAGCATGCTTGGCGACGGCATTGCCCACATCATTGGCATCGACAGCAGCGACATGAGATTCAAAACCAGCGGCGGCTTCGCCTTCATCCGCGATGACCGCGTGTCTATACTGATCGAAAAAACCGAAGAGGCCATCCCCCTGGACTAGGGGTTACGCGGTGATTTCGATGGCGTTCCCCTCTGGGTCCTGAACCACCGCCTCATAGTAGCCATCCCCCGTCACCCGCGGCGGACTCACGGTGAACCCGGCATCCGCCAGGGTTTGTGCTAGCTTATCGACGGCTTCCCTCGACCCCAGGGAGAAAGCCACATGCGCCCACCCCACCTGCTGGGGTTGCTGCGACACGTCCACTCCGGGCCGGCTCATGATCTCCAGGCGCGCCCCACTGCCGAAGGTGAGGAAGTAGGTGCGCAGCCCGGTGGTGGGGTTATGGTACTGATCGTTGGCTTTCGCCCCGAAGTAGGTTTGGTAAAACTCCCGCATGGCCTCTAGGTCGTGAACATAAACGGCCACATGCTCAATCCTGATATCGCTCATGCCCTTCAGTCTACAGGGCAGGACCCAAATTTTTTATCGCACGCAATGAAAAACGGGGTGACCGCTTGGACCCCATGGTTTTTGGGTGGGTATCCCCTATTCTTTTCGGTATCCGGCTTGTTGCTTTTCACCCTTGCCGACCACCACCACCTGCTAAAATGGGGGTCTATAGCTTGAGGAGAAAGGTGACATGGATGAAAATTACTCTTTATTATTGCGGCGAAACCTTTGACCTGGAGGGTGGTGAGGCCAAAGCGCTGGTGAAACAGCTTGATAATCAGGAATACCCAGGATTGGTGACGGTGAAAACCTCCAGCGGAGAGCTCACGGTTAATCTGACCGAGACCACGAGCTTCGCTCTCCACAGGCGCAGGTCCATGAGGATCATGTAGCGACCACGCAAGTGCCAAGCTTGGGTTTAGGGGTTGCTGCGCCGAATGCGCAGCACGGTAGTCCACCGACAAACTCAAGCTCAGCACCAATGAAGCCCAGTTTGTAGCGCTTTGTCTAAGCTCCAAAACCCACCGAACACGTCCGGGGGGCCCTCGATTTTTTGGAAAGTGGAGCTTAGAATATCTGCTATCAAGCCTTCGACCAAGGCAGCACTTCTTCTAAGCTTGACTTCCACAAAACCTCCGATGTTCACCTGGGCACGATGATGCATCCGGGAGGGAAATCAAGCTTAGCAACCTCGCTACCTCCCCAACCCTCCTGCTGCACGTGTGCTGAGCTTGAGTTTCGGGATTATGGAGCTCTGAAACCCCCGGAAGAATTCGGAACTCAAGCTGTAGTTTGACTTCTAAGCTCCCATTCCCACCCTAGGCGATCTGAATCCCCAAAACTCCCGAAGGAAGTGGAGCTTAGATAATGTGCAGCCTTTTAGGATTCGTAGTAATGACAAGATCACGCAAGGCTTCATACATGCTGAGCTGGACTTTGCGTTTTACCGCTCTCCCCCACCGGGCTTTTCGGATATTTGCTACCCCAAACTCAAGCTCAGCACCAATGAAGCCCAACCTGTAGCATTTTGCCTAAGCTCCAAAACCTGCCCAACGCGCCCCAGGAACCCCGGCTTTCTTGGGAAGTGGAGCTTAGGGCATCTACTACCATCATTCCCAAGAGACCCACAACAGAAAACCACCCTGCCGCACGTGTGCTGAGCTTGAGTTTCGGGATTATGGAGCTCTGAAACACCCCCGGAATAATCAGAACTCAAGCTCGGCAAAAATGAAGCCAGGCCTAGAGCATGCTCCTAAGCTCCCATTCCCGCCCAGGCAACCCAAATCCCCAAAATCTCTGGAAAAAGTGGAGCTTAGCAAATGTACTGTATTTGATTCCATAATTCCATCCATCCACTCCCCACTCCACATTTTATTCTACTTAATAGGCGTGAAGACCTATTCACACCTATTATCAATACCATAGGTTGCCAACAATGTTGCTTCGCTGTATGGTCTAACTCATCAACTAAAAATACTGGCCAAAAGCCCAACGGAAGGACGAACCGTGCACAATACAATCACGATGTCAGGTATTGCAAACCTGGCACACGTGGCACGTAGCACGGTTTCAATGTGGCGCAGTCGATACAACGTATCCAGTGACACCCCTTTCCCCACCCCTATCAATAACGACCTGCACCACCCCCTCTTCGATGCCCATGATATTAGCCATTGGTTGGTATCCACCAAACATGGACGCAATCCTGAGGCGATGGCGGACGCCCCGTTCTATTCCACATCTTTTGATTTCATCGTAGAAACTCCTGCCAAAGCTATTGAAGCAGCCAACCTACTCACCAACTGGGACAATGTTCCTCCCAATTCTGAGCTCACACCATCTTTAGCAGCACTCATCGAGGCCGGTTACGGCACTCTCCCAGTACTGGAACGGATCACTGATCGGCTTTGGGAAAAGAACAAACATAAATTGAGCAAGGATGCGATGACAGTTCTTGTCACTACGCTTCAACAAATCATTAATGCTCGCTGGGCTGATGCATCACATCCGCTCACGACCATTCCATGGGGCCCTGGCAGTATTCCTCTGATCGTACAATTAGCACGCTCTCATAGCGAGAATTTCCCTTGCCGTATTTCCGAGCAACTAAATTCCGGCAA
>CAJZGD010000252.1 GCA_915275065.1 uncultured Corynebacterium sp.
GGTTCCAGGTGCGGTGGAATCGGGGGTTGCCGTCGTAGAAGCCTACGAAGTCTGCTGCGCCGTAGGATCCGTTGAGGTTTTGGCCGGGGATGTTGAGGTCGCGGTCGGCAACAGCACCGGTGGCGAAGACGATGGCGTCGTAGTATTCGTGCAGCTTTTCGACGGTGATGGTGGTGCCGACCTCGATATTGCCGAGGAACCTAATGTTGGGTTTTTCCATGACGGCGTGGAGGGAATTCACGATTCCTTTAATACGGGGATGGTCGGGGGCGACGCCGTAGCGGATGAGGCCAAACGGTGCGGGCATCTGCTCAAACAGGTCGATTTCCACGGTGCGGCCGGACTTCATGAGTAAATCAGAGGCATAAATACCAGCAGGGCCAGAACCAATAACGGCTACCCGGAGGGGGCGGGAAGAATTCATTGAGATCCTTACGGGAAACGGGGTGGATGATACGTGTCGGCACTTAACTTTAGCTGGTTGGCGAATAGATGATGAATCAAATGTCACTTGGCGCTTTTTCCGTTGGTAGTAGCGTCGAAAAGCAAGCCCGAAACCTGTACACTTATGGGGTGTCTCACAGTTTTTAGCGGAGCTCATTTTTCATCACAATTTCAGAAGGGACTAGCTTGTGACCCAAACAACGCATTCGGTGTTATTGACCGCGATCCGCCGTCGCCTTGACCAGGCAGAAGTGGCGGAATTCGCCGCCGCGTTAGGCCTTGACATCACGCCGCTCGTGCCAGCAGGGCACGATGAACCAACCATTGCGGACGTGCTGAAACATGCGCCGGCTGGTCCCGTCCTCTACACCGGCACCGGCAACCTTAACTTTGATGCGCGGGCCGCCGCGGCGCTGGGCGTGCCACTAGTGCTACAAACCCCGTCGGAATCGCTGTCGACCTCATTAGCGCGCGTTGAGGCCCGTGACCTGGGGGCATCAATCGCGGCAATCATCATGGGTGACGAGCCGCTCACCGCGGCAGTGACGGCGGCGCAAGAAACCCCGGCCGAAGTCGTGATGACCGCAGATGTGTTTGAAAACTGGCTATTGGGCATGGCGAAAAAGCATCGCGCCCACATTGTGCTCCCCGAGGGTGACGACGATCGGATCCTCACCGCGGCCGGAATCCTCCTGGCGGAAGACGTGTGTGACCTCACGATTCTTGGCGTGCCGGAGGAAGTGACCGCCCGGGCCGCGGAACTGGGGGTTACGCTTGATGGCGCCACCCTGGTGAACCCGTGGGCGGACGGCGATTCTCACCGGGAAGAATTCGCACAACAATTCTATGAGCTGCGTAAAACCAAGGGGGTGAGCCTGGAGCAGGCGCGGGAAACTATGACGGACATCTCCTACTACGGCACCATGATGATCCACAATGGGCTGGCGGACGGCATGGTGTCTGGTGCATCGCACACCACCGCGCACACCATTAAACCCTCCTTCCAGATCATTAAGACCAAGCCGGGCGTGTCCGTGGTGTCCTCCGTCTTCCTCATGGTCATGCGCGGCCGCCTCTGGGCCTTTGGCGACTGCGCGGTCAACCCCAACCCCACCGCGGAGCAGCTCGCGGAAATCGCCGTGGTGTCCGCGGAAACCGCATCCCAATTCGGCATTGACCCCCGGGTGGCCATCCTCAGCTATTCGACGGGCACCTCCGGCAGCGGGCCAGACGTGGACCGGGCCATGGCCGCCACCCGCATGGCGCAGGGCAAGGCCCCGAAGCTGCTGGTAGATGGGCCCCTGCAATTTGATGCGGCCGTCGACCCGGTGGTGGCGGCGAAGAAACTTCCCGAATCGCGGGTGGCCGGGCAGGCCAATGTGTTTATCTTCCCGGACCTAGAGGCCGGCAACATTGGGTATAAGACCGCGCAGCGGACCGGGCATGCCCTGGCGGTGGGCCCCATCCTTCAAGGCCTGAACAAGCCGGTCAACGACCTGTCGCGGGGCGCAACCGTGGCGGACATTGTGAATACGGTGGCGATCACCGCCATCCAGGCTGCCAGCAGCAAGGAAGCAGGGGAGGAATAAGAATGTCGCTGGTATTGGTGCTTAACTCTGGATCATCGTCCATTAAATTCCAGTTGGTGGATCCGGACCAACACGCCACGGATGAACCCTTTGCCTCCGGGTTGGTCGAACAAATTGGCGAACCTATGGGTCGGGTGACGCTTAAACATGCGGGCGAAAAACACGTGGTAGAAGCCCCTATTCCCAATCACACGGTTGGTCTGGACTTGGCGTTCAAACTCATGGCCGAACACGAATGCGGCCCGACCGATGTGGAGCTCGTGGCCGTGGGGCATCGCCTCGTGCACGGTGGCCTGGTGTTCAGTAAGCCGGAACTCATCACCGACCAGATCGTCGACCTGGCTCGCAGTCTCATCCCACTGGCCCCACTACACAACCCGGCTAACATTGATGGCATTGAGGTTGCGCGCAAACTCCTGCCCAATGTGCCACACGTGGCGGTGTTTGATACCGGCTTCTTCCACGGCATGCCGCCGGCCGCGGCGCTTTACGCCGTGGACAAAGAACTGGCGGCCGAAACGGGTGTGCGTCGCTACGGCTTCCACGGCACCAGCCACGAATACGTGTCCAACAAGGTTGCCGAACTCATGGAGCTGCCCAAAGCGGCCATCAACCAAATCACCCTCCACCTCGGCAACGGGGCATCCTGCGCCGCTATTAAAGGCGAGCAGCCCATCGACACCTCCATGGGCATGACCCCCCTCGCCGGGCTGGTCATGGGTACCCGGTCCGGCGATGTTGACCCGGGCATTGTCTTCCACCTGCACCGCACCGCGGGCATGCCCATCGACGACATCGATGAACTATTAAACAAAAAATCCGGGGTGAAAGGCATCGCTGGGGTCAATGACTTCCGCGAACTCCGCCGCATGATCGAGGAAGAAAACGAAGACGCGTGGCTGGCGTACAACATCTACATCCACCAGCTGCGCCGCTACATTGGGTCCTACATGATCTCCCTGGGGCGGGTCGACGCCATCACCTTCACGGCCGGCGTGGGTGAAAACGACAACTTTGTGCGCGCCGACGCCCTGGCCAACCTGGAAATGTATGGCATCAAGATCGATCCCGAACGCAACGCCCTGCCCAACACCGGGCCGCGGTTGATCTCCACCGACGACTCGGTGATTAAGGTCTGGGTGGTGCCCACTAATGAGGAGCTCGCCATCGCCCGCTACGCCAAAGCATTCGCCTAATCGGCAGCTTTACGACGGGGGCAGTATGAGAAAAAATCAGGTGGGTGCCCCCGTCGATCAAACCCCCAAAAGAATAATAGGACTGGGCGGAACAAGATTTTTGGTCAAGAAATTCGGAAATCTTGACCAAAAATTTACCTAAAAATCCCAAACTGGGATCCGGCCAACAAAACCCTGAAAATCACCTAAGTTCCCTGGTGGTGGGGTGTACCTTTAATGGCATGAGCAGCCTCATTGATGCCTACGCCCGACTAGCGCCCCGCGCT
>CAJZGD010000253.1 GCA_915275065.1 uncultured Corynebacterium sp.
CGTGGCCGGCGGCCATTTCGGTTTTGAGCAGGAATTTACCACCGGTAGCGGTGGCCCGGAGTTGGGCGATCCATTTCGCCGGCTCAACATAGAGCACCCGGGTGTCGTTGATGCTGGTCAGGGCGAGAATATTGGGGTAGGTTTTTGCCTCAATGTTTTCGTAGGGGGCGTAGCCGGCCATGTAGTCGTAGACGTCTTTGTCGGCCAGGGGGTTGCCCCATTCTTCCCATTCGGGGACGGTGAGCGGCAGCTCGGGCATGAGCATGGAGGTGAGCGGGTCGACGAAGGGAACGTTGGCTTCGATGGCCTTGAACCGGTCGCCGCCCAGGTTTGCGACGGCACCCATGAGGAGGCCGCCGGCGGAGCCACCCAGGGCGACGAGGGTGTCCCGGGTGGTGAGGTTGTGGTCGAGCAGGTAATCGGCAACGGCGATGAAGTCGGTGAAGGTGTTGCGTTTGTGCAGCATTTTGCCATTGTCGTACCAGTGGCGGCCGAGCTCACCACCGCCCCGGACGTGGGCGAACGCGAACACCATGCCCCGGTCCATGAGAGAGAGGCTGGCAACCGAGAATCCCGGGTCGAGGGAGATTTCGTAGGAACCGTAGCCGTAGAGAATGGTGGGGTTGGGGTGGGAAAGGTCCACGTCGCGTCGGTGCACCAGAGAGACGGGAATGTCGACCCCATCGCTTGCGGTGACCCACACACGGTTGGCCACATAGTCGTCCGGGTTATAGCCACCCAAGACTTCTTGTTCCTTGAGTAGCCGCAGTTCGCCAGTGGCGACGGTGTAGTCGTAGATGCGGGTGGGAGTGACGTAGGAAGAGTAGGCCAGTCGCAGCACGGGGGCATCCCACTCTGGGTTGCCCATGACCTCGATGGTGTAGAGCTCTTCGGGGAACTCAAGTTCGACGAATTCGGTGAGATTTCCCTGGTCCAGCTTCATCACGCCGGCGCGGCTGATGGCTTCCCTGCGGTAGCCGATCACGAGTTGGTGTTCGTAGGCATCAACGCCCTCGATGCGAACGGTATCGCGATGCGGCACCAGCACCCGAAGGTCGTCGAAGCTGCTCAGCGTGTCAGCGGCCCACATCCAGCCGAGTTCGAAATTGGGACCGTGGGCGTTGTGAACGATCAGCCAGGCATCCTTGCCGGACAGGACGGCGTGGGAGACGGAGTATTCGACATTCTGTTCGCGGGGACGGACAACCCGGAATTCCCCGGTGGGGTTGTCAAGTTCCAGTACCCAGGATTCGGAGGTGATTTTGGAGCTGGACTCAATGATGAGGAAGCTCTTGCTGCGGCTGGCGCCGACACCCACGTTGAAGCGTTCGTCTTCCTCGTGGAACACCCGAACATCGTCGGATGCGGGGGTGCCAACCTTGTGGCGCCACACGGAGTCGGACCGCCAGGCGTCGTCAACGCGGGTGTAGAAAAGATAATCGGTGCCAGCCCAGGTGACACCATAGAACACATTGTCGATGACATCGTCGAGGAGTTCCCCGGTCTCCAGGTCCTTAATGTAAAGGGTGAAGCGTTCGTTCCCCTCGGTGTCGGTGGAATAGGCCAGATAGCGGCCGGTATGGTCCACGGTGGAGGCACCCAGGGAGAAAAAGTCGTGTCCCTCGGCCAATTGGTTGGCGTCGAGCAGGATTTCCTCGTCGGGCAGGGAACCGGTTTCGGACACCACCGGCGGCACCCAATCGTCGATGACGGGCACGCGGGCGGAAATGCCGTAGGATTTGCCCTCCTCCATGCGTCCGTAATACCAGTAGCGGCCCATACGAGTGGGCACCGACATGTCGGTTTCCTTCACGCGGGATTTGATCTCCTGGAAAATATTATCCTCCAGGGTTTTCAGGTGAGCGGTTTCCTGCGCGGTGTAGGCGTTTTCGGCCTCTAAATAGGCGGTGGTTTCAGCGGATTCCTTATCCCGCAACCATTCATAATTATCAATAAAACTAATATTGTGATGGGTGCGGGTAATGGGGTGTACCGGGGCGATTGGTTCGGTGAACGTCATGGAATCCGATGGTACATGGTTACGGGATTCCTATACGCAGCAACCGATCCACCGTGAAAACTTTTCTCCGGTAATACGTTCGAATGCCTCCACGTAGCGTTCCCGGGTGGCCTCGACAATGGATCCGGGGAGCGGCGGCGGGGTGGCATTGGAATCTATCCGCCAATCACATTTGGAGCTGGTAAGCCAGTTGCGGACGTATTGTTTATCGAAGCTGGGTTGTATCTTCCCGGGTTCGTAGCCGTTGAGCGGCCAGTACCTGGAGGAATCCGGCGTGAGTACCTCGTCGGCAAGCACAAGCGTGCCATCATGATCGACCCCAAATTCGAATTTAGTATCGGCAAGGATGATCCCCTTGGCCTCGGCGAGTTCCGCCGCCTGCTTATAAATTTCGATGCTGGCATCACGCAGCTCGGTGGCGCGCTTCTCACCTAGCTTATCGACGACTTGTTCGAAGGTGACATTCTCGTCATGGTCGCCGAGATCGGCCTTGGTCGCGGGCGTGAAGATCGGTTCGGGCAGCTTCGACGCCTCGGTCAATCCCTCGGGGAGGGGAATGCCACACACGCTGCCGGTAGCTAGGTATTCCTTATAACCGGAGCCGGTAAGATAGCCGCGCACCACACATTCAAAGGGCAGCATTTTGAGTTTCTTGCACACGATTGCCCGACCCAGCACCTCTTCAGGGATGCGCATATCGTCGATGTCGCCGGCAAGGTGGTTGGGAAAATCAATGTGGTCAAAGAAGTACATGCTCATGGCGGTGAGCACCCGCCCTTTGTCCGGAATTTCGGGGTCCAGAATGTGGTCATATGCCGAAATGCGGTCGGAGACCACCATCAGCAACGTGTCATCGTCAATCTCGTAAATCTCACGCACTTTTCCTGCGGAGACGTGATTGTACTGGGAAAGTTCAGGACGCATAAGGAATGAGTGTAGACCTATCCGTTTCCCAGCGGTAGCCAAACGTGTTCGCTGCTAGGTAGCTCACATACCTTAAGGAAACGTGAGCTGTAAAACGGGGAATACTTTCTGCCACTTTTCTTCTCAAATTTTGAGATTACCCCCAATTTTCTGGGAATAACGCCGAATGCGGCAGAAAACGCCGAGTAGCACCTAAATGCGGCTCTCAGGAAGATTACCCCCAAGTGTGCCTATGGCAATCTATAAGATTTCGCCAGGAACGTAATCGGCGGCTTGTGGGTATTGCACAACCAATGTGCGCACCCGGTCGATCACCCGATGGGTTTGCGACTCTGCGGCACCGATGAAGGCGTGCCGGTCGGCTAAGGCATCGTCAAGCTGCTGTTTGGTCAGCGGCAGGCGGTCGTCGGCGGCCAGGCGGTCGATGAGGTCTTGTTCGCCACCGTTTTCCCGCATGTTCAGGGCCACGGCCACGGCGTTTTCCTTGATGACCTCGTGGGCAGTTTCCCGACCCACGCCGGCCCGCACCGC
>CAJZGD010000254.1 GCA_915275065.1 uncultured Corynebacterium sp.
GGTCTCGGCATTCCTGCTGAACCGCTCTTCCGATCTCGGCGGCCGATCTCTAGGCGGGATTCGTTCACGTTGCGGCCCCGAATGGTGGAGTCCGGGCGGGCCAAATACACGTATTCGAACACGCAGCCTTTCCGGCGGGTGGCGGCAAAGTACTCCGAACGTATCCCGGCCTCATCAATGGAGATCATTTCCCCGGGCTCCACCTCCCGCACGAAGGAAGCGCCCACAATGTCTAGCGCACAGGTTTCGGAGGCAACCACCCACCCCTTGTCTAACCGGCCCAGGCAGAGCGGCCGCACCCCCTCCGGGTCGCGGGCGGCAAACAGGGTGTGGCCGTCCGTGATGGTGAGGCAGAACGCGCCCTTGACGCGCGGCAGCAGGTTCCGCATGGCCGACAACAGCCCGTGGCCGTCCCCGATCTGGTGAGAGAGCAGGGCGGTCATCACGTCGGAGTCGGAGGGATGATTCTGCTTATGCACCAACTGTTTCTCGTCGGCCTCATCCAAAAGCTCTAGGTAATTCACTAGGTTTCCGTTGTGCGCCAAGGCCACATCGGTGCCATTGGGGGACACCCGAAACATGGGTTGGGAATTTTCCCAGGTAACACCACCGGCCGTGGAATAGCGGGTATGCCCAATGGCCACGTCGCCGCGGAGCGAGTCAAGGGTTTGCTCGTCAAAGATTTGCGAAACCAAGCCTAAATCCTTGTACACCACGACCTGTTGCCCATCGCCAACGGCAATGCCGGCGGCCTCCTGTCCCCGGTGCTGTAATGCAAAAAGGCCGAAGTATGTTAACTTCGACACTTCTTCTCCCGGTGCCCACACACCGAATACGCCACATTCTTCGCGGGGCGGTTGCTCCCCCAGATCATCTAATAAGGACTGATTATTTCGTGCCTCGTTGTGTGTCACGCCCACAATGCTAGACCATCACGAGTGATTCTTTATAACGTCACAAGCGGACCAGCGGCAACCAGTCTGCGACTTCCCCGGCGCGGGTGCCGGAACTGGTGACGGCTGGGTTGTTGGTGATGGTGTCGAGTCCGGTCACGAGTCGGAGCCAGGTGCTGGGGTCGGTTTCGACAACGTTGGGTGGGGTGCCTCGGGTGTGTCGGGGGCCGGTGATGCATTGGGTGGCGGCAAATGGTGGGACACGCACTTCGACGGCGTGTCCGGGGGCGAGGTGACTCAGATAGGTGACGCTAAGGCGAACGGCGTGGGCGATGGCGGATCGGGGTGGGACCACCTGGGTGGCGTCGATAAGCCAGGGGTGGAGGGTTTCGAGGGCGGC
This sequence comes from uncultured Corynebacterium sp., assembly GCA_915275065.1. Taxonomy (GTDB): domain Bacteria; phylum Actinomycetota; class Actinomycetes; order Mycobacteriales; family Mycobacteriaceae; genus Corynebacterium. Next base: position 1,294 of record CAJZGD010000254.1, read on the forward strand.
GCGGAGCTCGTGTGGGTCGGGTGTGGGGGCCATAAGGTTTGTTTTTAGCATGCCTTCGGAGACTATGCATGTGTCTCCGCGCTTGTCGACGTTATCTGGTCGGGTGAGCGTGTCTGGGTGGGAAAGGAAATGACAGCGCACTTCTCCTTCCCCAAAGAAATGCGCTGCCAAGCTTGTATCAAGTTTTTGGTGTTTGGTGTTCGCGGTTGTCCCGTAACCTAGGTTCCACAATACGCATCATTGCAAATTTGGTGGTGGTTAGGCTGGTTACCCCGTGATTTGGTAGTGATTTCAGCCATATTTTCCCGCTAACGTGAGGCCTTGGAGTGGCAAAAGTGTTATTGTGCGGGGTTGCCGTGATGCGACACGCCGACGCAGGTGGGCTTGGGAAAAATTTAAGAACATGGGTTCCTACCTCCAATCTTGCCCCACGACGATCATGCGACACAGTAAACACAACAACCACGATAGTCACATAACTTTACTTAAGCAATATTACTGCTGGAAAACTACCACTTTGTCCGACGCAATACAACCGGCCCCAGTCACCCTCTTATTTTCATCCAAGATTTACCTTAATGGCCTCTCAGTGCTATTTTTTTAGGATTTTCCCGATTTAAAACCGTAGTGGGCAATGAAGACACAATTCCCACCATAATAACCACACCCACACCCCCACCCCGACTAAGATCCCCACCATAGGCACGCCACAAATCACATTAAACTTGGTGCCGATATCCCAAAAATAGCCGCACCACTTGTTCAAGGAGCGCAACAAAATGACCCTCATTCACTTCACCAAAGCACATTCCGCCCTCGTGAGTACCTTCACACAGGTGCTCTCCGAATTCTGCGGATTCCAAGTACCAGCCCCCACGCTTGTCGACGACTGGGTGGTGTTTCACCAAGCCCAATTAGAAAGCGAAGAAGGCTTCTACGCCCACAAATACGAAGGCGTCCACTGTCTCCCCTTCAGGCTCGCGATTCACCCCGCCAAATTCGCCCGCCAAGTAGCCATCGACCAGGCTGCCGCCCTCAACGAACGCATTCTCATCAGCTCCCACCAGCTCATAAGCAATTGGCTCAGAGATGCCCTCGCCAATCTAGAATGGGCCGCCTATTGCGCCATCGACGACGAAAAGGTCAACCCTAACGATGTGGGATTCGACCTCATTCTCGACGGCCCCAAAGAACTGAAAATCCGCCGCTGGTACCGGGGTGAGCAAGACGTCCTCGACAAAATGCTCACCCAAGCCGCCTAGTCGCCAACCAAGAAAAAGGCCGCGGTTGGCGGCCTTTTTTATTGCGTCGACAAGCTTACACCACCGAGTTCGCACCCACGGCATGGCTGAATAGTCGCGGCAGCGTCTCCGTCCACGCCCGGGTCAACTCCGCAACCGGCACTTCGAACTTGCCTTCGACACGCACCACCGGCTCGTCGATAGTTTCCCCAATCTTCACCACCGGAATACCTAACTCCTGCGCCCGCCGCACCACGGCAGCACCATCAGTAGCAGCGACAACCACCCGCGACGCTGACTCGGAGAATAATGCGGTAAACGCATCATCATGCACCCCCGAAACATCAAGGCTCACACCCTTATTCGAGTAAATTGCCAGCTCCGCGATCGCCTGCGCCACACCCCCCTCGGACACATCGTGCGCCGCCGACACCACACCAGGCTGCTGGAAAAACTCCATGAGCTTCTCCTCGTTGGCCAAATCCACCCGCGGCGGCAGCCCGCTCAAACCGGCACCAGACACCTGCTGCCAGATCGACCCACCAAACTCGTCGAACGTTTGGCCGAGCAAATACAGCTCCTCCGTGCCGGAAACCGTACCCAACTTATTGCGCACACTCTCCCGCACATCATCAATAACCCCCAACACGCCCACCACCGGTGTCGGCAAAATCGCCTCCGAACCCGTCTGGTTATAGAACGAAACATTACCGCCAGAAACCGGGATGACCAGCTCCTTCGCGCCATCCGCCAAGCCATGAACCGCCTCACGGAACTGCCACATCACAGCCGGGTCCTCCGGGGAACCAAAATTCAAACAGTTCGTCACCGCCACCGGGCGCGCACCCGTCACCGCCACATTCCGGTACGCCTCAGCCAACGCTAACCTCGCACCCATGTTCGGATCCAGCTTCGTGTACCGGCCCGACGCAT
>CAJZGD010000255.1 GCA_915275065.1 uncultured Corynebacterium sp.
TCTTTCCCTACACGACGCTCTTCCGATCTAGTCACGGATTCGAACACCTTTGCGGCGGTAATGAGTTCCCCGGTGATGGGAAGTACCTGGTCGCCATCATATTCGACCAGAACATATGCGGTAGACATAATGTGGGTTTCTCCTAACTACTTCTGATCGGAAATGAGCTTTTCGGCCACTAAATAATCCACGATTCGGGCCGCCGCGGCAGCCGGCTCGTCCCGGATGATCTCACCCTGGGTGCGGACCGGCCGGGTCACGGCCGCAGTCACCGCGGTGGAGGCGTACCCCAACCCCACCTGCTGCGGGTCCACCCCAATATCCGCCAACTCCAGCTGGCGGATCTCCGCCTTCTTCGCCGCCATGATGCCCTTAAAATTCGGGAACCGGGGCTTATCCGCCTGGTCGGTCACCGACACAATGGCCGGCAGTGGGGCCTCAATGTTGAAATGCCCTTCGGCGGTCTCCCGCACCCCCTTGACCACACCGCTTTCAATACTCACCGAATTGCAGGCAGTCAGCGCCGGCTGATTCCGGTATTCCGCCAACACCCCGGTCAAGGCGCCGGTGCCGGCGTCGGAGGACGCCACCCCGGAGATAATCAGGGACACGTCGGGGATCTGCTGCAGCGCATTGGTGAGCGCCCAGGCGGTACCAAGGATGTCGGATCCGGCGAGCGCGTCGTCGATAAGCAAAACCGCATCGTCGGCCCCCATGGCCAAGGCTTTGCGCAATGCTTCCTCGGAACCTGCGGGGCCGGCGCTTAACGCAACCACCGTGAATTCTGGATTGGCTTCCCGAAGCCGCAGCGCCTGCTCCACCGCGAATTCATTAATTTCATCAATAACATTATCCGCGGCCTCCCGATCCAGGGTAAAATCCGCCGTCAGGCTTTTCGTCGACCAGGTATCCGGCACGTTCTTAACCAGCACCACAATTGCCGGCATGGGCAGTCACTCACCTTTCGTAATAAATTGTGTCTGTGCAGAGTTTAGCGGAGAACCAGCACCAACCTATCACTAACCGCTGACGCAACACCCAATTCTTGAGGATTTTTGTCACATCACGCTGCCGAAACACCCCATTCGAACACGGTCATTCACGCACGCAATAAATTCCGAACAACCCGAAACCACACCACGCTGCATCATGGTACGGGTTGACCAGCAGGCGGCTTCCCCATGACCCGGGCTTCGCACACCAATGCCACCCCGGACCGGCCAATCCGCGTGCACACCACCGCCATCGGCCGCGACCCGGAAAGCCGTAACTTCTGCCGCAATCGGTCCGGGTCCACATCCACGCCCCGCACCAAAATCTCCACCGACCCGCAATCATGGTTCCGCAGCACCGACCGTAGCTTCTTCAACGGCACCGTCTCAATGTAGGGGAACCCGCTCATGCCCGCCGGAATCCGATCACCCGTGAGATACGCAATCCGCTCATCCAAGAGCCACAGGTTTTCCCTGTGGGCGTAGTGGCGCACCAACCCGGCGCGGATGACCGCCCCATCAGGGTCGATGATGTAGGTGCCGGGCTCCCCCACCGGGGTGTCGGCCCCCAGATCATCACGGTCGGTGAGGATGTCCATGGTGCCATCGCGGATGATGACGGCTTCACGGCGGAGCCCGTCGGCGAGGGTCGAGCTATACAAGCAGGCTTCTTTCACCCCGCCGTCAACACTGACCAGGCTGACCAGGCCATCCCAGCCGGTGAAGTCGATGCCGGGGGCGCATTTGATGGCCATTGGGGTGTGCGGGTAGGTGCCAATGATGGTGGCGAGCGGTGGGAGAAGTTCGTCGGGGTTGGTGATGCGTCGCCCCTGGTGGCGGCGGGCGGGGTCGGCGATGATGGCGTCGGCGGCACCGGGAATGGTGGCGGGATACTGGGCGTCGGCGATGTGGAAGCCCCAGTTGGTCTGGGGGTTTTTGGTGGCGGGCGCGGCGGGGAGGGTGGCATTAAGGTTGTGGCGGGCCATGATGACTCGTGATGGGTCGAGGTCGCTGCCGAGGTATTGGAGGCCGGCAGTAACCAGTGCGTGGCCTTCGGTGCCGATGGAGCAGGTGATGTCGTGGATGCGGGCTCCCGGCCCGAGGGCGTGGGCTAGGCGGGCGGCCCGCACTCGGGCGACGGGGAGTGGGGTGGCTTGTTGGGCGGATTCGTGGCAGACAATCCAGTCGGCGGGGAGGTGTTTCTGGGCGGCGGTGCGGCGGGCGCGGCCGAGTTCCATGGCTGCGCGACCGTATTCGCCTAGGTGTTCGCGTAGGTAGGTGGCGTCGGTGAGGGCGTCGCGGGGGGCGAAGCTGCGGGTTGCCAGGTGACAGGTGATGTCCGCGTTGTGGGTGATGAGGTAATGGACTTCGTCGATGCTGTAGCTCACGGTGGTGGTGTTGTGGTGGGGGTTAGAAGCGTTTTGGTGGAGTGTAGGTGAAGAATTCTTGGTAGCGGGGGTCGTGGATGGGGTCGCCTAATACCGGGTCCATGCTGGGGTTTTGGAGGGTGTCGAGGAGGGATTTGACGGTGGCGTGTTCGCTAAGGAAGAGCATGTGGGCCCAGGTGGGTATGACGAGGTGGAGCAGGCCGGCGCGCCACCCGTCGAGGATGAGTGATGGGGGAAACCAGCCGGTGGAGGATACTTCGATGGAGTCGTCGTCATCGGGTTCTTGGTTGTGGGGCAGGGCGGCAACAAACGAATAAAGATCGAACTGGTGTTTGTCTGTTTCGGGGCTGACCCAGCGGGAGCAGGGGGTGAGGAGGTCGGTGCGGGCGATAAGGTTATTTTGCAGCAGCAGTTGGGAAAAGGACAGGCAGTGGGATTCGAGCGCGAGCCGGTCATCGTGGAAGGGGGTGGCGTCGGCGACAAGGCGACCGTCGGCGTGGGAGGCCAGGAGGGTGCCGGATTCTTCGAAGAGTTCCCGGCAGGCGCCAAGGATGAGGGCGCGGGCGCGAAACCTGTCGGTTTTCAGGCGTCTCGCCCACACGCTGAGGCTGGGCCCGTACCAGGTGGGGTCGGTTTCGAAAATGTCGTGGGTGAGTGGTTCGAACACGAGTGTGGTGTTCGACTTGCCGGTTTGGGGTTGGGCGAGCGTGAAATCGCGGGGATCGACGCCGCCCCCAGGAAACACCGTGGCTTTGGGGAAGGTGGGCATGGAGGAGACGCGCTCTTGCACATAAACTTCGAGACCATGGGCTCCGTCTCTCACTAGGAGGACGGTGACGGCGAGTTTATTGCCGCGATACCCCTCGACGAATCGTGCCACTTGTGTTTCGACCTCCCGATCATGTTTTTACCAGCATACCTAACCTGGGTGGATGTTTGTTATGGGCATGATAGTTGTCATGATTCGGTGGGTTTGTTTTATCGACCACGCTTTCTGGCCGGCTACGCCGCCGGCACACCCCGGCCGCCGATGCGCCGTGTCACCGGCCAGCAAGCCAAGCTGCGACCACCACCGCCGCCGG
>CAJZGD010000256.1 GCA_915275065.1 uncultured Corynebacterium sp.
CGCCGGCTGCCGCCGATCCCGCACGCTATCAGGCGGGACGGGACCCGGAATGGTTTGCCCGGGGCCTTGCTACTCCCGAATTCCTGCGGCATATTCAAACCCTGGTTCGGGACAATGCGGACTTGTTAATGCTTATCGAGGCGGAGGAATACGATAGGGCAGTGCGATGGATTCAGGCCTATGATGCGACACTCGCCCGATTAGCCAGGTAGCCATGCGGCAACCAGGTGGTAGCGCACCCGATAAAAAGTGGCCAATTGCACGCTATTGGGTCTCGTCAAGGCAGAGAATGAGTGCCAGAATGGGAATCATGGCTGAAGAATCAGACACTCATCACCTTTTGCAATTAGTCGAAGCCGAGCACCAAATGGGGGAGGATGCGGATGCCGTGCTTCGGCTCGGCGCCATGATTATGGCCGCAGGCACCGGCGGCTATCGCGTTATCCGAGCGATGAAACGGGCCGCACGCGCCCTGGGCTTTGACCGGGTTGAAGCCGTGATCTCGGTCAATAATATAACCTGTTCCTTCCATAAGGGGGAGCTTTTTCGCACCATTGTGGTCAACCGGGATAATCCAGCTGTGGATGCTTCCCGCATTGAGGCGCTGGAAAACTTGAGCCATCACATGGGGAGCAGCTACACCGCGGAGGAGCTACACCGGGAGCTTGACCAGATCGAACAAAGAGTCGGAAAGCGGTGGCCTGTGTGGGTGCAGGCCCTGGCTGCAGGCCTGGCCTGTAGCGGGTTTGCGGTGCTCAACCACTACCCGTTCCTGGAGGCGGTGGTGGTGGCCCTGGCCGCCGCGGTGGGGCAGATCGTTCGGCATTCATGCGCCCGCCGCCACCTGAATCAATTGGGTACAACCGCCATGGCCGCCGTGGTCGCCAGCCTCATGTATTTGTTTGTAGCGAAGGGACTCGCCATGGTGGGGATTATTGATTCCCCCACGTTCACCACCGGATATGTGGCGTCCGTCCTGTTCCTTATCCCCGGGTTTCCGCTGTTCTCGTCGCTGTTGGATCTGAGCCGGTTCGACCTGTTTTCCGGCCTGTCCCGATTGTGCTACGCCACGACAGTGATCTGTACCGCAACCATGGCGGCGACCGCGGTGTCGCTGATTACGGGGTTGCAGCCCCTGCCGCCGGATCCGGCGACGCCAAATCTCTTGTGGTACCTGGAGGCCACCGGGGCGACGATTGTTGGTATCGCCGGATTCGCTATTTTGTTCAATTCTTCCCGCCGCATGGCGATTACCGCCACCACGATCGGCACGGTCGCTAACATGGTGCGTCTCGTGTGCGCCGAGGCCGGGTTGCAGCCCCAGTTTGCGGCGTTTATTGGTGCCTTGGTGGTGGGCCTGCTTGGTGCGCTTTTGACCAAGCGCATCAGCATTCCCCGCATCACGATTACGGTGCCGGCGTCGGTGGTGATGATCCCCGGCACTGCGATTTACCGCACCGTGTACTACCTCAACAGCGGCGATATTGACAGTGGCGTGGGCACCGCGGCGTCGGCAAGCTTAAGCATTCTTGCTATCGGTGCCGGCTTGGTGGTGGCGCGTATGCTGACCGACCCCGACTGGACGTTTGGTCGCCACATTGACCTGCACAAAAATGTCGACGACCGATAGCTTTCCGCTTGTCGACGCCTAAAGCAGGTCCGTGTGGCCGCTCCGGTAGCGTAGCTGGCCGGCAACCATGAGGAGCGCCAGGCCCAGCACCAGCCACAGCGCGGAGACGCCGCATTCTACGAGCATGAGGGCAGGCGCGTTCTCCCGGAGGGCGGCCACCAGCCAGGTTCCGGGCAGAACCTCGCACACCTCGCGGATTCCCGCCGGGTACGTGGCGTGGGGCAGCAGCACGCCTGCCGATAGCGGCACCACCGCGGTGACAATATTGGCCAGCCGAAACGGGTCGTGCAACACGATCGTGCCGGCCGCACACACCATGGTAACTCCCACGCTAGTGACTGCGGCGACGCCGATACCGGTGAGCGTCAACGCATAGAGTTGCAGGTCATGGTGTGGATCCGCGACGAGTACCGTGGTGGCCACGATCAGGTTTGTTGCCGTCACGATCCCAGCCAGGGGCACGAATTTCGACACCCAATAGCGCAGGTGCAGGGGAGCGGTGGCCATGATGTGAGCGAGAATCCCCTGGGCTCGATCCCGAACCACCGCGGCGGTAATACCACCAGTCATGGTGGTGATTGTGGTTACGACTAGGCTGGCATCCGTCACAATGATGGTTTCTGGAACCCGCAGCCGGAGCGCGATAACCAGCAGTAATACGACCTCCAGCAAGGGTGCTGCCACCAGCGTGACCACCGCGGTACGTGGATTCGCCAGCGCCGGCATGGATCGACGGGCGATCCGTAACGCCACATACCATTGCTTGCAATCGGACATCACGCTACCTCCAGGGTGCCGGCCACCGTTGCGCGCCGAAGCGCTATCCGGGCGAGCCATCTGCCACCTGCCACCCACGCTGCCGACACCACTAGGGTGGTGACGATGCGGCCCGGGTCAATGTCTGGTGTGGTCAATACCGTGATCGCGTGGCTGGTGGGAATCATCCACCCCATCGCGGCAAGCTGGGGGAGTGGGGAGCCGAAAATTCCCGACAGCACAATCATGGGAACCAGCAGCAAGGGCTCGTACGCGATGGCGTTGCGCGTAAACACGAACGTGGCCGCCACCACCACGCTGACCGACAGGCAAGCCAGCCAGTAGAGCGGCAGGCCAACCCCATTAATCGCGCCGACCGGCTGGTGAAACACGACGGCCAGGCCCGCTGCCAGCGGAAATGACAGAATCCCAAAGCAGGAGCCGGCAGCCACTATCGGCCCGAGCGTGACAATAGGCGACCGGGGCGAAAACAGCACATGCACTAGGGTGCCCTGCATCCGCTGAAAACCAATCATCCCCGCCGACACCGTGCACACCGACCACATGCCTACCAGTGCCGCCCGCACCCACAGCTGCGGATCCGGACTTGGAATCGGCCCGGTGGCGGCGCGCATCGCCAGCAGCTGCAGCAAAAACATTGAGGTGGTTGACGACACCAGCAACCCCACGAAATATCCGACCCGGGCAAACTGCCGCAGGTGAAACCACCCCATTCGCATAACCGAAATCATGATTGCCCCACCAGTGCCAGGTAGCTTTCCTCCAGGTTGGGCTTCCTGGTCATGACGTCAGTTACCGTCAGACCCACGGCGTCAGCCAGCGCGGAAACATTCGTGGGGGCGCCGCGCCAACTGATGAGGCCAGCGTGGTGGGCGGCCATCCGCACACATGTAACGTGCGCAATCGAATCATGGTGAGTGAGAGTGGCGAGGAGCTCCCGCAGCCGCGGCTCTGCGCCCAGCGGGGTGGTGAACGAGGTCACCGCGGTGATGCCGGCACGTTCGGCGATATCGGCGACCCCGCCGGGGACGACGATGCGCCCATCA
>CAJZGD010000257.1 GCA_915275065.1 uncultured Corynebacterium sp.
GGGCGCGAGCCGCCGGCAGCTCCAAGGTAGTTTGTTCCTCCTGCACGGTGGGCAGCCCCAGCGGGATCACGTAACCGGTCTTTCCCAGGGCTTGGGCGTCTTCGGCCGCGGAGGCGATGCGCCCCTCGTCGAGGCCCTGGAGTTCGTCGCGTTCAAATGCCACGGCCAGCCGCGTGGTTTCTTCCCGCAGGTTGTGGGTAAATTGTTCGGCCAGCACGCTCAGCCGTTCGTTGAGTTGGGTCAGCCGCTGTTTGTCCTCGGCGTCGAGGGCCGCACCGTGCCGGCGGAATTGCCGCAGGATATGGTCGTGGAGCCGCCGGGATTCGGGATCGTCGGGTGGGGTGATGGCCGTGATCCGCCCATAGAGTTGCTCGTTCAGGTACAGCTTGTCGGTGTGGGCGGCGAGCTGGGGGGCGATTTCGGCGGCGATGGCTTCGAGTTCTTCGGTGGCGTCGGTGCCGAGAAGGTTAAAGAACACCGCCGAAACACGGCGCAGTTCCGCCCCGCTGCGCTCCAGGGCCTCGATCGTGTTTTCCCACGTGGGCGGCTCGGGATTCGTGACGATGGCATCGAGTTCTTGCTCGTGGTGTGCCATGCTGTCCCGGAAGGCCGGCCGGAAGTGGTCTTCGCTAATGTGGTCGAATGGCGGCAATTCGTAGGGAAGCGTCGACGGTTGGGCAAACGGGTTGACGGTCATGAACACTCATCGTAGTTGCTAAACTCGCCTGCATGAGTGAAATTATTGTCAACACTCCGTCTGGCCAGTTCACTGGGACCACGGTGGCCGATGACGTCACGTTTTTCAAACGGATTGTGTACGGCATAGCACCAAATTTCGGTGTGGCGCGCCCCCCGCGGCATGAAGATCTTCATATGCATAAGTGTGGCGAATATTGGCAAGAGATGTGGGAGCCAGCACTGACCATCACCGCCCCTGCATCGGCAAAGCCACTCGATGACCTGCCGGTTGTGGTGTTTATCCATGGCGGCTCCTATGAGGCCGGTAGCTACGATGAACCATGGTTTAATGCTGTGCCATTTGCCCGCGACGGGGTGGTAACGGTGAGCGTGAGCTACCGGCTGGGTTTTTCGGGTTTCACCCGGTTTGATGACGACGAACCGAACCGGTACCGCGGCATTGATGACTGCGAGATGGCGCTGGAGTGGGTGCAGAAAAATATTGAAAGCTTTGGCGGTAATCCCACAAATGTGACCCTAGTGGGCCAGTCGGCGGGGGCGGGCATTGTGCTGTGGCTGTGCCGCCGCGACCATTACAAGGGGGCGTTTCGGCGAGCGTGGGCGATGTCGCCGGCGTTTCCCCGTCGCCCATTCCGACGGTGGCTGGCCAAAATATTATTGTGCACCAGGCTCACGCGGGATGCCCTCAATAAGGTGAATTACGACAGGTTGAAGAAGGCCCAGGGCCGAATGCGGAGCCTCGTCCGGAATGATCTGCGGTTTGGGCCGTACCCGTTTCGCGCCCAGGAGTTGTCGGCGGATATCCCGCTGGTGGTCACAAGCAGCCAAGAAGAGATGCTCTTGGCCAGCCGGAAGCAGGATTTCTCCTGGTGGGGCCAAGGGCTGCGCCCCTTCTATCGTCGACTGTTTGGGGCAAACGCATTGTGGCTGCCGCCCCATCGGGTGCGAGAGATTGGCTATCTGATTGGTGACGCCATGATTAGGAAGTTTGTGGTCCAGGTGGCGGACGCGAATCCGAAGAAAACGTGGGTGCTGGAGTATCGGGGAACCACGCAGGATCCGATCTACCATTGCGCGGACATTCCCTGGTTTTTCGGCAATTTCGACAGTATCCCGCAGGATATCCCCGAGATTAGGCACTGCCCGCCGTTGGAAAAGTTAGTGCATGAGAAGGCACTCCGGTTTATTCACGGTGAGGAGCCGGATTGGCCGGAGTATGGCGTCGACAAGCAAGTGCTGGTAGCGCACCTGGATGGCAGCACGGACATTATTACTGACCCGTTGGGTTATATTCGCGAAGGAATGAAATGATTACATTAAGTCAGAGTTTGGTTCAAGACGTGGCGGGAGACCCGGTCGCCGATGTGTGCCTGGGACATGACACGCGGTTTCAGGTGCATGGCGATAAGCTGACGGAGCTGCTGGACGACCCGGAGATGGCGGAGAGCACGCCGGTGGATGCGTTGCAGACGAACACGTCGTTTATTACCCGCACCACGATTTGGAAGTTTTTCCGCACCTGCGAACCGGGGCTGCACCCGGATGTGGAGGTGACACGGGCGCTGCATCGGCACGTGCCGGAGTATTTGGGGCATTTGACCTATGGTGATTACACGACGGCGATTGTGTCCAGCAGGCTCACCGATGCCGTGAGCATGTGGGATTTGCGACCGGATTTGGGCCCGCATTTACGCCGGTTGGGCGCGGTCATTAAGGATGTCCACGAGGATCTTGCCGAGGCGTTTCCCACCGGTGTAGGGACGCGGGAGACGCTATATAAGCAGTTCACGGACCGGTTGGAGCTGTTTTGCGAGCGCACCCCGGTGGTGCGTAAGTTTCAGGATGTGGCGTTGGCGGCGTACGAGGATTTGCCGCGGTCGTTTCCGGTGCAGCGCATCCACGCAGACCTGCACTTGGCGCAGATCCTGTATGCGGACGGCCAGTATTATTTGATTGATTTCGAGGGTGAACCCACGGTTCCGCTCGCGCAACGCCGCCTGCCGGACTCCCCCATGCGGGACCTGGCGGGCATGGTGCGGAGTTTCGACTATGCGCAGGTCGCGGAGTTTTCCGACTTCCTCGACGGCTATGGCGAGTTGAGCCCCGACGACCATAAGCTGCTTGATGCGTATGTCATGGACAAACTCATGTACGAGGTTGATTACGACTACAACCATCGTAAAGAATGGTTGCATGTGCCGTTGGGTACCGCCGAGAAGCTGCTTTAGCCCGCTTGACGACGCCCAAAGGTGCCAAACGCAAGACCATCTTTGGGCCGCCTCGGCACCAGGTACGGCCGATACGCCTCATCTACCAACCGGCCCCAAGCCTTGTTGCTCCAGCAGTGAAGAGGCTTCGGGCTTTCTTATTCCATTCCATGGAAAATATTCCGCATTATTTCATTATTCGCCAGAATATGCCCGTGCACCATTCCTGGGAGATCACTGTAGTCAAAAGAAAGCTTAAAACTCTTGCTACCCAACATAAACTGTTGTTCAACCCCGGGCTCTACTGGTGAGTGTTGGGATATGTGAATCATTGTGTCCATCACGTTGGCAGGAAAATCCGGGTCATTTGTGACCACGATGGAATCTCCCACCCAAATTTTACCGCCCATAGCGTGATACAAAGCATTCGGATAGCGAGCAGTCTTATCGAACATGAACACCCCAATGTCTCCCCTTCGGGCAGCTCGCATGAACAGTTCTTGTTCCTTGGTGGGGAAATACCCATACCACCTGGGGAT
>CAJZGD010000258.1 GCA_915275065.1 uncultured Corynebacterium sp.
CAGCCCATGCAGCGGCAGCGGCGGGACCGGAGCTGAAATTCCAGCCGGCACCAGGTTTTTCCTCTCATGCCCCAGCGCCACAGCAACCCCCCGCAAACCCGGAAAAACCGGAAAGTCCCGCTACCCCAGCGCCGCCAGCGGATACCGCCCAACCACCGCAAACGTCGCAGCCGTCACAACCGGCAGATCCCACTGGTTCGGAAAAGCCGGAAGATCCACAGGTTCCCACGTTTGCAAAGGTGCTTGGTGTTGGTGAATATAAGCCACAGGATAAGGTTCGGGGTCACTTGGGAATCTTTAATGCTTGCGAGGAAATCACCGCAGAGCAATGGAAGGGCCTTGGGTTTGTGCCATTTGACGACCCCAAACTTGGTTCCGCTAAAGACTATCCCCCTTACTATTCATGTTTTTACCGCAACGGTGAAAGCGACAAAGAGTTCCAGGAAATGCTGGTAGCGGAATCCACGTTTGATCTCTTGGAGGGGCAAATGAAGCACATGACCCCGTTGGACCATATTCAGGTCAATAAGCCCGAGAATTTTTATCTCCTAGATGCGCCGAATGCTCAAGAAAAACAATGTTCGGTAGGTGTGGTTACTTCCCGCGGCCGGTTGACCCTCAACTATGGGTATAAGTCGAAAACGGAATCAATCTCGAAGCAGGAAGCATGCCAGCGGGCAGTGGATAAGATGCAGGCCATTTTGGCCTTCAAGTATGAGCCCCCGGCGGAAAAATCGACTGAAACAGCGAAGGAAAAAGCAGCACCGGAATCCGCCCCAAAGTCGCAGTCGCCCAGTGATGCGCCGGCAGGTTCGAATGCTCCCGACGCTTCCGAAGCTCCGAAGTCCCCAGAAGCCGCCCCTGAGCCAGCCCCAAGTACGAGTGGAGCATAATCATGATGTTGAAACATATCCGTGTTGTTCTTGCCGTGACCAGCATTGTACTGCTCAGCAGCTGCAGCTTGCCGACGTCGGTGCTGCCGCAATCAGCTTCCGGTGATCCGCAACCATCCGAGACAACGCAATCGCATAGCTTAGACGGTGGTGATTCCGGCACCGATGCGAAGAAGAAAGATTCGTTTACTAACCGCACGGTTGGTGAAGCGTTGGAGATTGGGAAGTTTATGCCTAATCAGGAAAGCCAACCCGCATTCAACCCGTGTAGTGAGATCACCGCGGAGCAGTGGGCATCATTGGGGTTACGGGTGAAGAAACCAGACGATAGCACCACAGGATCGTTCACAACGTGTTCACTCAGGGTGATCCCGGAGCAGGAGGATCCTACCCTGGCCGCGTACATTAAGGCGAATTTTAATCCGCTCAGTAAGGAGTTGAAGGATGGTGAGCGTCTGGAGAATGTGAAGATCAAGAAACCGAGTTATGTGTACTTGTATTCCGACACTAAGCCTTACCGGGATATTTGCTCGGCAGCCACCATGACGAATCAGGGTCGGGTTACAGTGTCGTATGGCGAGTTCTCCAATAAGGTAGAACCGCCTTCTGCGGAGAAAACCTGCCAGAAAGCGGTGGATATTTTGGAGGGAATTTTTAACCTCCCAGTTTTAACCCCCACAGCGGCCCCGGGAGCCCCGGGAGCACCGGCACCAGCATCCCAGACGGCCCCAGCAGCATCAGCAGCACCGCCAGCACCGGCGTCGACAAGCGCACCGGAGGCGAATCCCGCAACCACCGAAAAACCCACCGATTCAGCGTCGACAGGTGAAACGTTTCGGCAAAAGCTTGGGGTGGGCAAATTCGGTAATGACGAAACGGTTCGCAAAACGTTCAACCCGTGTAAGGAAATCACAAAGGCGCAGTGGGAATCGTTAAAGTTCAAGGTAAAAAATGATCAGAAGCTACCTGTGCAGTCTGAACCTGGGTATGGAGACATGTACGAGTGTTTCCTGGCGAGCACCGACGAGGGAGAACATGCGGGTGAGGTGATGAAAATGTCCACCAGTTACCCGGCCCCCGTGACTTTTGGTGCTGGTCAAGCGATTGTAAATATCAAGGCAAATAAGCCAGATTACATCTATTTCCACGACGAGTATGCCAACCTTGCAGAGGACGAATGCGCCGCTGGCGTGGTAACAAACCGGGGCAGGCTCAGCTTAACTCTGCAGCTGGGAGAGAAGGCGGAGAAATCCACGAAGGAGCAGGCCTGCCAGCAGGCCGCAGACCGGCTCATGGCGATCAGTAATCTCAAAGCGGAGGGGTTAGATAACGTGCTTCACAAATAACCGACCCACCAACCATCATCCATAAGCAAAATTGTTCCAATAAACCCACGGGATGCCCCCATAAACAAAACAACTACCTGCGTATTTGGCGCAACAATGGGGTAATAACTCGATTCGTGGGTAACCCAACACTTAGGCTGTAAGCAAACAACCTACCATTCGAATGGGAGATGAATTCATGCGTACATTCCGTTCCATCCTCGTCACCGTAGGCGTACTACTACTTAGCGGGTGTGCCGTTCCCTCTATGACGTCATCGCCACTATTGGGTGGCTCAGGCGCAGAAGCGCCTCAGGAGCAACCCCAGGCTGGCCCCGGAAGTTTACCCACGGAACAAAATAGCCGCAGCGGCCAGAATCCCCAGAAGGGTGACACGTTCGCTAAGACACTCGGGGCGGGATCGTTCGCTCCCGAAGAGCAGGGCAATGCACTGTTTAACCCCTGTGAGGAGATCACTAAGGAACAGTGGGAAAGCCTGGGATGGGATTTGCAGCATCTCCCGGATAAGGAATCGAGTAATTATGTCATCCATTGCATGTTAAAGAGCGCGAAGACGGATGACAGCTATAGCATGTTGTCGATTACTACTGACAATTCCAAATACGATGATGTGATAAAGCATGGTAAGGATTTGAGCGATCTCAAGGTGACGAAGCCGGAGAATGTGTATGTTTACGACCAGTACGCGGAATCCAGTCGGGATAGCACGTGTAGCGCTGGTGTGGTGACAAATCGCGGCAGGCTGGGGGTAGCACTCAACAGTTATGCCTCTTCGAGGTCCACGTCGAAGCCGTCGAAGGAGGAGGTGTGTCAACAGGCTGTCGATAACCTCACCGCCATGTTGAATCTGCCGATTGAGGTGTCGGCGCAGCCCACGAAGAAGGCCACGCCAAAGTCGTCCGAGAAGGCGACACCGGCCGAGCGCCCCACGCAATCCGAGCGGTCCGGGCGAACTGGGTCGTCGAATAACGCGTAATTTTTAGCTTTACGACGCCCCACCGGTAGGAAGTTTCCCGCTTGGAGCGTCGACAAGCGAAAAACCCCAACATTACTGTTGGGGTTTCGTTGTGGCACGGACCAGGATCGAACTGGTGACCTTCCACTTTTCAGGCGGACGCTCTACCAACTGAGCTACCGCGCCACTTGGCTGGAAAACCAGCCAGCGACCCTAGATCGGAAGAGC
>CAJZGD010000259.1 GCA_915275065.1 uncultured Corynebacterium sp.
CGCACATGCGGCAGGGCCCACTTCGCTACCCAAACCTACAACAAGCCGGCAGCATCATCAGCTAAAAACAGCACAGTATCCACTATCCCGCGTACGCCGGCGGCCGGCCACTCATCCCGATCGGCACCAGCAACCACCTGCGCCGCCGCCTCAGCCTTCTCCGCGCCGGCAACCAGCAGCCACACCCGATCCGCCCGCGCAATCGCCGGAAACGTCAACGTCGCCCGCTCCGCCGGCGGCTTCGGGGAATCCATCACCGCCATCACCAACGCCAACTCCTCCCGGGTCGCAGCCGAATGCGGAAACAACGAATTCACATGCCCCTCACCCCCCATGCCCAACAAATGCACATCAAAACCCTCGGGGGCGAAATCCTGCACCACCAGCCGATACGCATCAACCGCATCAGCAAGCGCCACACCATTGCCCAACCCATAACCATGAATATTCGCCTCAGGAATATTCACATGATCCAGCAACGCTTCCCGGGCTTGCCCCTCATTCGAATCCGGGTGCGTCACCGCCACATTCCGCTCATCCCCGAAAAACACATGCACCAACTCCCAGTTGATGTCAGCGTCGACAAGCAACCGCAACATGCCAATACCGGCACCCCCACCGGTCAATACCACCCGGGCACACCCATCACCATGCTTCCCCCCGGTCTTACTGACCTCCCGAACCACCCGCACAAACTCCGCCGCGGCAGCCCGACACACCTCATCAACCGTTGCAACCTGTACTACATTCACCATAATAACGTCCTTACACTACCGGATACGACACCCGATTCAGACCCCGAAGCACCTCATCATAAGCATGATCCGGGTCCAAATGCCGCAACTCCTCAGCCAAACAATCCGCATCAGTACGCAAATTCACCGCCACCCGGGCCGGCTCCCGATTCGGCACCGACACCCCAATCGTCTGACCATCCAACGACTCCAACACCGTCGCCCCCGACGGGCGAACCAACTCCACCCGCTCCACCGGCGTCACATTCAAACTCGCCTGCTTCTTCACACTCGGATCATCCACCGCAATCCGCGTCACCGGCACCCCCAACCGCGCCGCCAACCACCCCGCAGCTAAATCCACACTCGGACAATTCGTCGCCCCATACACCTTCGCCTCAACCACCGGCTCAAACGGCGGCTGATCCAACGCCGACGCCACCACCCCCCGCCACGGCGTAATCCGCGCCCACGCCAAATCCGAATCCCCATTGGTATACGAATTCCGACGATTATACAACGCATCCACCAACGGATCCTTCTGCGAATCCGTAATCCGCCGCTGCGCAATACTCCCCAACGGATCCTCAGCCGGATTCACCGGCGCCGTATACGGCCACCACACCACAATCGGCGTATCCGGCAACAACAGGGGAGTCACCACATGCACCAAATGCCGCGTCACCTCCCCCTCCAAATCAATCACAATAATCTCCGAAGCACCCGCATCCCCACCAATACGAACCTCCGCATCAATCCGGGTATTCCGATCCGGGTCCCCCGTCACCAACACAATCACCCGACACGGATGCTCCCGCGACGCATCCTTCGACGCCGAAATCACACTCCGAATATTATCCGTATCCTTCGCCACCGCAATCAACGTCAACACCCGCGACGTCGTACCCTGACTACCATCGTCACGAATCTCCACCAACGTCCGCGCAATCTCATGCGTATCAGTATCAGAAAGCGTAAAAATCATGATCGCTACAACTCCTTAACGAGAAAACCTTTTATGGCCGCCGCCACGCCCGACCCGAACGCTCCAGCATCTTATTCGCCGACTCCGGCCCCCACGTACCAGCAACATAATCCTCCGGCTTACCATGCTTCGCCCAATACTCCAACACCGGATCCAAAATCTTCCAACTCAATTCCACCTCTTCATTCGTGGGGAACAAGCTGGCCTCATCCAACAACGCATCCAAAATCAACCGCTCATACGCCTCCGGGGACTCCTCCGTAAACGCCTCCGAATACCCGAAATCCATATTCACATCCCGCACCTCCATGGCCGAACCAGGCACCTTCGACCCAAACCGCATCAGCACACCCTCATCCGGCTGCACCCGAATCACCACCACATTCGGCCCTTGCGCATGCCGCGTCCCCTCCGGGAACGGATGATGCGGCGCATCCTTAAACACCAACGCAATCTCCGTCACCCGGCGGCCCAACCGCTTCCCCGTCCGCAAATAAAACGGCACCCCCGCCCACCGGCGCGAATTAATCTCCAACGTGCACGCCGCATACGTTTCCGTCGTCGAATCAGGATCAAACCCGGTTTCCTCCCGCAACCCCTTCACATACTCCGACCCCTGCCAACCAGACGTATACTGCCCCCGCGCCGTCGTCTTACTCAACGGCTCCACCGCATGCGTTGCCCGCAACACTTTCATCTTCTCCGCCTGCAACTCCGCCGGCGTAAAATCAATCGGCTCCTCCATAGCCACCAACGCCAACAACTGAATCAAATGATTCTGAATCACATCCCGGGCCGCCCCAATCCCATCGTAATACCCGGCGCGACCCCCCAACCCAATATCCTCAGCCATGGTGATCTGCACATGGTCGATATAGTGACTATTCCACAACGGATCAAACAACTGGTTAGCAAACCGCAACGCCATAATATTCTGCACGGTTTCCTTCCCCAAATAGTGGTCGATGCGGAACACCGACTTTTCCGGGAACACCGAGTTAATAACCTCATTCAACTCTTTTGCGGTCTGCTGATCCCGGCCAAACGGCTTCTCCACAATCACCCGCCGCCACGCCGGCGCCGCAACCTTGGCCATGCCGGAACGCTGCAATTGATGGCACACGTTCGAAAAATAGGCGGGCGGAACCGACAGGTAAAACGCCCAGTTCCCGGCGGTACCACGAGTATCATCCAACTCGGACAAGGTGGCGGCAAGCTGATCAAAGGCGGCATCGTCATCAAAATTGCCGCTCACAAACACCATGCCCTCGGCCAGTCGCTCCCACACATTATCCCGGAATGGGGTGCGGGCCCCAGCCTTGACCGCTTCCTTAATATAATCCTCAAAATCGGCCTTGGACCAGTCACGCCGCCCATAACCCACCAGGGTGAAACCCGCCGGCAACAGCCCACGGTTAGCGAGATCATAAATTGCAGGCAAAAGTTTCTTCCGGGCCAGGTCGCCGGTGACACCGAAAATAACCATACCGCACGGGCCGGCAATCCTGGGGAGGCGCTTGTCCCCGGGGCTACGCAGGGGATTCACCCACGGTGTTACTGGTGATGCATTTGTTGCTTCGTGGTCGCTCACGTTCGCTAAGTCTACCCATGGATGGGGTTGGTGGCGAACCTAAGTTAGAAACAGCACATTTTTTAGCGCGCATAAGACCTGGCTG
>CAJZGD010000260.1 GCA_915275065.1 uncultured Corynebacterium sp.
CCCACCTCGCGGTGGGCTACCTACATCCAGTAGGGGCTTTAGCTGATTCCCATACCGCCAGCAACATCAATGATCGTGCCCGTCACATAGGACGACCGGGCGCTGGCCAAGAACGTCACCACATCCGCCAACTCCTGCGGCTGACCAATCCGACCCAGGGGAATATCCGCATCCACAGTTTCCTGGAAAAACTCCGCCAAGGTCGCGCCGGGGGCGCGCTTGTCCCGAATATTGGCCCACTGTGGGGTTTCGATCACCCCAATGTTGACACCATTGACCAGGATGCCGGCGGGCGCCAACTCGACCGCCCATGCCTTGGTGAGGTTCACGCCGGCCGCCCGGTGCACGGACGTGGAGAAAAACGCCGGGGAGGGGGAGTGCGCGTAGACGGAGCCAATGGTGATGATGCGGGCCTGGTCGCTCTGCTTCAGGTAGGGGAGTGCGGCCCGAATCGTCCGCTGCCACGACAACACCTTGATATTGAAGTCGGCCTGGAATGCCTCATCGGTGATGGATTCGCCCGTCCCAGGGTGGGCCCCACCAGCATTATTGACCAGAATGTCCACGCCGCCAAGGGCGGTGGCGGCATCCGTGATGAACCGTTCCACCTGCTCGGCGTCGGTCACGTCGGCAACGAAACCGTGGGCGGTGCCGGCGCCCCGAGCATTCAACTCGGATTCCACCGCTGCCACCTCGTCGGCTTTGCGGGCACAAAACGCGACGTTGGCCCCGGCGTCGATAAGCGACGTGACCGTGGCAAGCCCCAGCCCTTTGCTACCACCGGTCACAATGGCGCGCCGATGAGTGAGACCAAGATCCATAAGAACTCCTCAAATTTTATAGGAAAGCATCATCAATGGGGACTTGCAGCCCTTGAACCAGCCGGTTCGTCTTTGCCGCCACCCCAATGACTGCATGGAGTTCGGCGAACTGCGCATCCGTAAGCCCCAGGTTACGCGCAGCCGCGGTGTGGGAGCGGATGCAATAATTGCAGCCCTGCGCCACCGACACCGCAATATAGATGAGCTGCTTGGTGAGCACATCGAGTTCGCCATCCGCACCGAGGACGCCTTTCACCTCTGCCCAGGTTTGCTCCAGCAGTGGCGGATCGTTGGCCAACACTCGCCAAATATTATTCACGAAATCGGTATTGCGGGTGGCACGAATATCGGCGAATACCGCCGCGGCCCGCTCGGATAACTCATCGTCACGTAACACCGGCAGCAATGGATCGGGTTGCGACACTGACATCAGAAACTCCTTCTCACCAGGGATAATCGGGGAAATCTAGCGGGGGACGATGGCGAACACCCGGGCGGGGAACCCGGTGCCGTCCTTCGGCTTGGGCCAGGTGGCGCAGATCAGGGCGCCGGTTTCGGGAACCTCGGAAAGGTTATTGAGCAGCTCAATCTGCCACCGGTCCTGCTGCAACCAATATAATTCGCAGGCGAAACTGCCGGCATCAATGGACGAACCGGGATCCGTGTCGGTGGTTTCATGCCCAATGGCCACCACGCCCCGTTCGTGCTGCAAAAACTCCAGCGCTTCAAGTGACCAGCCCGGGCAGTTGCGCTTGCCCTCGGCGTCAATGCCATAAAGATCGTCCGTGACCCACCGCTTCGACCAGTCGGTCCGTAGCGCCACAAACGCCCCCTCGGGAATGCGGCCGTTGCGGGCTTCCCAATCCTTGATGTGATCCACGGTCACCGCAAGATTATGGAACTCCTCCGCCTCCTTGTGCAGGTCCAGCACCGCCAGCGGCAGGATCATTTCCTCCACCGGCAGCTCGTCGAGTGTGCGCGCCCCCTCCACGAAGTGAACGGGCGGGTCGACGTGGGTGCCCCACTGGCCCACAATGCTATAGCGATCTACTTCGAAACCTTGTTCGGCTACGGTGAAGAGCCTTGTGGTTACCTGGTCTTCTAACATGCTGAATTTGGGTTGGCCAGGGTAGAAAGAATGGGTGAGATCAACATAGCGGTAATCATTGCGCAGGCTGGTGGCTATATCCCAGAGCTTATGGTTCGACATGTGTATCCTTACGGCACTTATGGTAACGGTCTAAAAATTTTAGACTAAGCTGTCTGTAAGCTTGTCTGTAGAACAGGGTAGCGATACGTACGCGGATTGGCAACCGGCCACGATGGCTGGAGTTTTGTGTTTGTTCACGGTGGGGCTTGGCGACTCGGCGCAGAAAAATAAAAGCTCCCCAGGGGATGAACCTTGGGGAGGAATGTGAAGCAGCTTGCGCCTGCCGTAGCCCTGTGACTCAAAAGTCACGGTCACAAGCCAGACTCTTCCTTCCCGCGAAACCTTTCTGCGAAAATTTAGCGTCCTTGCTTCCGAAGACTATTCTAGTCAAAGTGACGAAAAATCAAATACGAAGCCTGGAGTGGGGGTAACGCTCGGACTTTATTCATTTATGAGGCCTGCCAGCCACAATAACGCTGGTGTGATTTGTGTAGTTTATGGTGGTAAGGAACATTGTGGTTATTGTAGCTACGCCGTCCTTCGCGTCTGCTACAGGTTTACTACTTTACGGGCATTGCAAAGTGGTAAACCTGTAAGGACCAACGAGCGCCAGTGAGCTGGTGGCTATGGTGCGAGTTATGTGTTGTCCTTTTTCACTATTCGACGTGTGATTGGTACAGCGACAGTCAACGGCCAAAGGAGATAGAAAGGGATCTTGAGGTAGGGTTCTACGTCTTCGAGTTCTAGCATGCGCTCTAACTGGCTACCTTTCAAGATGAATTCTGACCAGCCCCAGATAACAATTTGGGTTCCTAACCAAACCAGTAATAGGACCAGGAAAAACCGAAGTGATTTCATTTTATAGACTACAATTTCCTTTTGTCGAAACAGCGTTGAAGCGATGAGCGCCGACTGCAAGCTGGCATAGCCGACCAACTTGTACACACCTATACCTTGCGCTTTCAAGGTCTGAAGTTCCAAGCTATACCAATTATAGTTACACCCTAACTGTGGGTAACCCGAGCAAGGAAAAATAAGGCGGATGACATGCTCTTTCCGATTTGCTATTTGTTGGTGCAGGTGGATTGTCCCAGCAGATGAGTAAGCTTCCAGGTACTAACTCCTTTGGAGAAACTCATGCCATCAGAAAAATATAGGCGATATCGAGGTGAATATTTATGTTTGACTATGTTTTCCCGCAAGAGCTCGAAGATGCAATTGATGCTGCCACCGCTAAGTTTGGGCCCATAGAATGCGCTAAAAAATTCTTGTTTTACTTCATGACTGAAAGTGGCGTGCATGATGGTGAAGTATGGGATTGCCTGGCGGAGCTTTCGGAATCATCCTATAGTGATCCCCAATATATAGC
>CAJZGD010000261.1 GCA_915275065.1 uncultured Corynebacterium sp.
AGGCGCCCACGAGCCATTGGTGCCCCAACTGTCTGCCCTGGGGGCGGACGCTATCGTTGCCGCCGTCGGGGTCGATACCACCCAGCGGGTCGTGCTGCCCGCCGCCGACGCGCTCTCCATGCTTGCTGCCAGCGCCCCCGGGCCCATCCTGGTGGGTGCGGGCGTGACCGGCAATGAAATCGCCGGCCGGTTGGCTGCCCGCCTCGCCTCCGGGGTGCTGTGCGACGTGGTGCAGGTCAATAGTGACCTCACCGCCCTCATGAGCATTTTCGGCGACGCCATCGAAGTGTCCACCGCGGTGGGCGGCAGCAGCCCCATCTACACCATGCGGCACGGCGCCACCGAGGTGCCGGCGGAACCCACCCCGGGGGCTGGTGTGGTCAGCACATTCGAACTGCCGGTAGCCTCGGAGAAAGACGTGACCGTCACCAAGTTCGTGCCGGCAGTGAAAGGAGACCGGCCGGATTTGACCAACGCCAAGGTTGTGGTGGCCGGCGGCCGGGGTGTGGATTCGGAAGAAAACTTCCATACCGAAGTCGAAGCCCTCGCCGACGCGCTCGGCGGTGCCGTTGGCGCCACCCGCGATGTTGTGGACCTGGGCTGGTACGATCCGATCTACCAGATCGGCCAAACCGGTGTGACCGTCAGCCCCGACGTGTATATTGGCCTGGGGGTTTCCGGCGCCATCCAACACACATCGGGCATGCAAACCGCCAAAAAAATCATTGTCATCAACAACGATGAGGACGCCCCATTCTTCCACATCGCTGACCTGGGTGTGGTGGGTGACCTGCACGAAATAGTGCCCCTCATAGTGGAAGAATTGGCAAAACGGAAATAACAACCACCGCGACCATGCGCTATTTTGATCATGCCGCAACAACAATGATGCGGCCCGTCGCCCGCGAGGCATGGCTGAACGCCAGCAGACTACTCAACCCGGCCGGCCAATACCAGGTGGGACGTAAATCCCGCCGGGTGCTAGAGGACGCCCGGGAACTCGTCGCATCCCTCCTGGGGTGCGAACCCATCGAAGTGATATTCACCGCCTCCGGCACCGAATCCGACAACATTGCCCTGGTGGGGCAATGGCAGGCCCGTAAAGAACAACACAACCGGGTGGTGAGCACCGCAATTGAACATGCCGCCATCTACGAAACTGCCCGCTACCTCGCCGACCAAGGCGCCCAACTCGATGTCATGCCGGTCACCCCGGAAGGCTTCATCCACGACCCCGACAAATTCCTCGAAACCCCCGCCGCAGTCGTGGCATGCATGTGGGCGAATAACGAAACCGGGGCCATCCAACCCCTGCCCGACGTGATTGCCCGGGCGGACGCCACCGGCACCCCAGTGCACGTGGACGCGGTCCAGGTGGTGGGAAAACTCCCGGTGAACTTCCACGAGCTTGGGGCCACAACACTGGCGGCATCCGGCCATAAATTCGGCGGCCCCCGCGGCGTGGGCCTACTCCTTGCCAAACGCTCCCCGGCGCCACACCCCCTGATCCACGGTGGGGGACAAGAACGCGGCATTCGCTCCGGCACCGTGGACGTGGCCGGCGCCGTAGGGTTGGCCGCGGCACTGGAAGAAGCCTACGCCGACATGGCCGCCGAAGCACAACGCGTCGCAAAGCTCAAACAGCAGCTTATCGACGTCGTAACCACCATCCCCGGCGCGCACATCAACACCCCCACCGAATTCGCGCTCCCCACACACCTCAACGTCAGCTTCCCCAACGCCGAAGGCGACAGCCTCATCATGATGCTCGACGCCGCCGGCATCGCCGCATCCACCGGCTCCGCCTGCGCCAACGGCGTCAACCGGGCGTCACGGGTGCTGCTGGCCCAGGGAGTGGACGAAAAACTAGCCCGGGGCACACTCCGACTCACCCTCGGCTACACCACCACCGAAGAAGACGTCGAATATTTAATCAACCACCTGGCCAAAGCAGTCACCATGGCCCAACGCGCCGGCATGGCATCATAACCCCCCAACCCAAAAATATTCCCCGCCAGACAAGAAAGTCTCGCGGGGAATAATGCTATCTTCAATTATTTCTGGGGATCCGGGTAATTAGACTTATCCGGCACCGAAGCCAGTTCGTTCTCCAACCCGAAACCACGGGCGAAGGTCGGCCAAGACTCCCGCATATCATCCAACCAGTAGGACCAGGTGTGCACACCAGTGTTACGGAACTTGTAGTCCGCCGGAATGTTCAAACCATTCAACTTGGCCCGCAGATCATGGGTACAAGCGTTCGTGGCGCCCTCAATCAGGCCACCAGTCACCACAATGTCGGAAGAAGTATTAGCAGCAGCACCACTTTCGGCACCTTCCTTCCGCAACCGGTTGAACGTCTCATTCTGCGACATCAAACCAGTAGCGTTCGACACATAGATAGCGGAACCCCGCAGACCCTCAGCCTTCACCAACGCATCATGCTCCGTGTTATAGGAGCTACCCATGGGCCCAAACACCTGCCGCGGAGAAATACCCTCACGCTGCAACGTGATCGAAGCAAACATGTACGGGATCGGACGCGACGTAGATGCGCAACCCGAATACGAGCCCACAGCCTTATAGAACCCGGGGTTACGGGCAGCCAACAACAGCGAAGAAGTAGCCGACATCGACAGGCCCACAATGCCGCGCTGACCATTGCTGCCCAACTTCTGTTCGATCGGCTCCGCCAGTTCCCTCGTCAGGAAGGTTTCCCAGTTCTGGGGGCCATCAATATAGGCCTCACCCTTGGCGCCCTTCTTGTCATACCAGTCAATATAGTAAGTGAAAGCACCACGCATCGGCACCACCACATTCACGTTACGATCCAGGTAGAACCGAATAGCCGAATCAAACGTCATCCAGTTCGTCGACTGCTCGCCACCACCGGCACCATTGAGCAAATACATGGTGGGACGGTTCGCATCCTTCGCCCGAATAATCCCCAATGGAATCTTGGCATTATTCATCGACGGGGAAGTAGCAGCCATGGCCACCACCCGCTTACGACCCTGGGAATCCGTGTACTGGGAATACCGGTTCAAATCCCCAGCCCACGCTTGATCCGCAAACTTGTCCTCGGAAAGAATCCATGAGGGGTTCTCTTCAATCTGAGACTTCTGGCCAGTGAAATTCGCCCCCGGAGTAGCGTTAGTGTTGGGTTGCAACCCACTATCCGAGCTCAACGAGGAACCATTCGACCCCTGCTCCTCCGCCGCTTTCGCCGCCAGATCGGAAGAGCGGTTCAGCAGGAATGCC
>CAJZGD010000262.1 GCA_915275065.1 uncultured Corynebacterium sp.
CTCGTCGCGGAATTTGTAGACTCCTGGGTCGGTGGGGATGCTGCTGGGTGCTGGGCGGTAGGTTGCTGGGTCAGCCATTAATCTTCCGGCATGTATTTGTCTTCAAGGGTGCGGAATTGTTCGACGGCGGTGACGACGCGTGCGCCGTCTGCGGATTGGAATGCCCACATGGGGACGAATTCAAATTCGGGCAGTTCGAGGCGCGCCCAGCGTTCGCCTTTGGGGAAAGACAGCCCGTAGATCACGTCCCAGGGGTAGAAGCGTGTCCCGATGAAGTTACGGATTTCTACGCCGTCTTCGTTGGCGCGGACGCGGGGCCGGTGCAGCCCGATGAAGATGACGGCGGCGAAGAGAATACCGACGAGGAAGTATCCCCATTGGTCGATGACGGTGACCGCGGTGCCGGTGTTCCCGATTGCGACGACGATGGCGAGGAAAATGTGGATGGCGAGGGTGATGCCGGCGGCGAGGAAAGCGTAAAGCTTCATGCGTCGTGATGTGACTTCGAGCTTCCAGGGTTTGGTGGTGGTGAGGGCGGCGTCGGCGGCAACATAGGCTTGGATTTCGGCGTCGCTGAGGGGCTGGTTGTTGTCCATGGGGTTCCTTCTAGTGTGCGAGGAGCTTTTCGACGTGCTTAGCGAGAATGTCTGCCTCTAGGTTGACGGAGTCGCCGGGTTGGAGGGCACCAAGGTTGGTGTGGGTGAGGGTGGTGGGAATGAGGGACACTTCAAAGTAATCGTCGCCTATGGCGGAGACGGTGAGGGAGGTGCCGTTAATGGCGATGCTGCCTTTTTCTACCGCATATTTCGCGAGCTGCGACGGCAGGTGGAAACGGAGCGTGTGCCAATGCTCGCCGATTTCCCGGTGAATGAGCGTGGTGGTGGTATCGACGTGCCCCTGGACGATATGGCCGCCGAGGCGGCCGGTGACAGGGAGGGCGCGCTCCAGATTTACCGGGTCGCCGACATGGCCGAGAACACTGCGGTCGAGGGTTTCTTTCATGACGTCAGCGGTGAACCCGGTGGGGTCATGGTCGACAACAGTGAGGCAGATGCCATTGACGGCGATGGAGTCACCGGGATGGATGTCGGTGGTGACGGTTGCCGCGGAGATGTGGAGCTTGCAGGAGTCGCCGCGGGGGGTGATGGTGGTGATGGTGCCGATTTCTTCGATAATTCCGCTGAACATGAGATTGTGGTGGGGTTAGAGGGTGGCCAGGGTGCGTAGGTTGGTGACGGCTGCCGCCGGGTCGTCGTTGGTGAAAATAGCGGAGCCGGCGACGAAGGCGTTACAGCCGGCCTCGGCGGCCTGGGCGATGGTGTCGGCGCTGATGCCGCCGTCGATCTCGATGAGGGTGGCAAGGCCACGGGTGGTGATTTCGTGCCGGAGGGCGCGGACCTTGTCGAGCTGGTCAGGCATGAATTTTTGGCCGCCGAACCCGGGTTCGACGCTCATGATGAGCACCAAATCGAATTCGTCAAGCATGGGGAGGTAGGGTTCGATGGGGGTGCCGGGGCGGAGGGAGAAGCCGGCCTGAACACCGGCGGCCCGGATGTGGCGGGCGAGGGAAACCGGATCGTCGGTGGCCTCCACGTGGAAGATAATGTGGTCCGCGCCGGCCTTGATGTAGTTGTCCACCCAGCGTTCGGGGTTGTCGATCATGAGGTGCACGTCGAGAGGCTGGGTGGTGGCGCGCCGGGCGGCGGCGGTGATGTCGGCGCCGAAGGAAAGATTGGGGACGAAGTGCCCGTCCATGATGTCAACGTGGATCCAGTCGGCATTGGCGACGGCCTGGATGTCGGCGCCCAGGTTGGTGAAGTCGGCGGACAGGATGGAGGGGGAAATGATGGGAGTTGTCATGATTGTTATCCTAGTTTCTCGGGGGTTTTCTTCAAGACGGCGAAGAACATGGCGTCGGTGTGGTGACGGTGGGGCCACATTTGGACGGATTTTTCTTCCCCGATGTTCTCCATGTTGGGGACGAGCGGGTGGGCGTCGAGTTCAACAACCGGGTGGTTTTCGAGGGCTTTATTGACGACGCCGCGGGTTTCCCGAAGGTCGGGTGAGCAGGTGGAGTAGATGATGACGCCGCCGGGGCGGGTGAGGTTGATCGCGGAGGTGAGAAGTTCGTATTGGAGTTGCGCCAGTTGGGCGATGTCGGATTCTTGTTTGCGCCAGCGGGCTTCGGGTCGGCGCCGGAGGGCGCCGAGGCCGGAGCAGGGGGCATCCACCAACACCCGGTCGAATTGGTATTCGAAGCTGGGGTTACGGCCGTCCATGGTGTGCACCGTGACGGGGAGGTCGCGGACGGTTTGTTGGACGAGTTTCGCGCGGTGGGGTTGAATCTCCACGGCGTCGACGGTGGCGGATTCGATGCGGGCAATGGCCCCCAGGAGCGCGGCCTTGCCGCCGGGGCCGGCACACAGGTCGAGCCAGCGCCCACCGTCGGGCCCGTCGAGGGGGGCTTCGGTGAGGGCGCGGGCAATGAGCTGGGATCCTTCGTCTTGGACTGCGGCCAGCCCGTCGCGGACGGCGTCGATGCGGCCGGGGTCACCGCCGGGCAGGTAGACGGCGTAGGGCGAGTAGGTTCCTTCGTCGCCGCCGGTCATGAGGGCGAGTTCTTCGGCGGTGATTTCCCCGGGGCGGGCCACGAGGTGCACGATGGGGCGTTCGGAATCGGCGGCGAGGGCGGCGTCCAATTCGTCACGACCCCCCAGGGCCTGTTCGAAACTTTTAGCGACCCATTCGGGGTGGGCGTGCCGGAAGGCGATGGCGGCAAGTTCGTCGGCGGGTTGGAGCTTCTCCCACCAGGCTTCGGGCGTGGTGCGGGATATTTTCCGCAGGATGCCGTTGGCGAAACCTTTGGCCTGTTCGTTTCCGGTGGCGGCGACGATTTTCACGGCGGAGTCCACAGCCGCGTGCGGTTCCACCCGGGTGTAAAGCAGCTGGTAGGCACCCAGGCGGATGGCACCAAGCACCGCCGGATCAATGCTGTCAAGCGGCCGGGAGGAACAGTGGGCTATGACGATATCGAGTATGCCTTGGACCCGCAGGGTGCCGTAGGTGATTTCGGTGGCGAAGGCGGCGTCGCGGCGTTTGAGCCGGTATTCGGTCAGCGCTTTGGGGAGGGCCAGGTTGGCGTATGTGCCCTCCACGTTGACGCGGTAGAGCATGTCAAAGGCAACGGCCCGGGCCAGGTCCACATCCCCCAGGGCGCGCGGATCCCCACCGGGCTGGTAGCGG
>CAJZGD010000263.1 GCA_915275065.1 uncultured Corynebacterium sp.
GGATGCCGAGGGCACGGTGGTGGATGGCGACCAAATCATGGCCATTCTCGCGGTAGCTATGAAGGAGAACGGGGAATTACGTAAGTCCACATTGGTGGCGACGGTCATGAGTAACCTAGGTTTGCGACTCGCCATGGATAGTGTCGGAATTGTATTGCGTACCACAAAGGTGGGGGATAGGTATGTGCTGGAGGATCTCAATGAGCATGGTTTCAGCCTTGGCGGTGAGCAGTCTGGTCACATTGTGATGCCTGATTACGGCACAACCGGTGACGGCACATTGACTGGCTTGGCCTTGATGTCGCGCATGGCCGAGACCGGCTTGTCTCTCAAGACACTGGCTGAAGTCATGCATGTTTTGCCGCAGGTACTTATTAACGTGCCGGTGTCGGATAAGTCAGTGATTGCCACGCACCCTGAGGTGGTGGCAGCGATGGAGGTGGCAGAGGACGAATTGGGCAATGCCGGTCGGGTCCTGCTCCGGCCTTCTGGCACCGAGGAGTTGTTCCGCGTCATGGTTGAGGCGTCTAGTGAGGAGAATGCGCGCCGGATCGCGGGCAAGCTTGCGGCTGTGGTCGCCCACGTCTAGTTTTTGGGTCGCCGCCGTTTCTTCGACGGCGCACTCAGTTCCTGCTTCATAAGTGCTGAGCTGGGGTAGTGGATGCGCAGCATTATTCTGACTGGGGTCACCCAGCGCTGCGTAATGGTCGCGACGGAACTCCAGCTCAGCACATGTGATACGGGTAGTGCGTGAAGGCTCGAAGGTGGTTTACGGGCGGTTTTGGCGTGGTTCCATGAGCCTTCAAACCAGCTATTGCTTGTGGGGCTCGTTGTCGCAATTGTGCTGAGCTGGGGTAACAACTGCGCTACTTTTGGGCCCTGGAGATTTGCGGCATGTAGGAACGCTTCAAACTAGAACTCCAGCTCAGCACTCATGAAGCTCTAGGTTTTGCAGGTTGTTCGCATGGCTCAGGGTATCTGGTAGCCCAAAATTTGGTTATGGCAGTCCAATTATGTAGTAGACATGTTCAGCTACAAGGAGATTGCCATGCCATCTGACTCAGTTGCGATAGATCTGCACGAAGTCCAGACTCTTTTTCAAGCTATTGACCACTATCTTGTTGCCCAGGAATCCCGTGGTCCAGATGCCCCCGAGCTGGAGTCCGCAGACTTGGGTACCGAGTTCGCGGATTTCGCCACCCCATTACGGGATCATTATGCCCAACTGCATGCGGACCAGGTTGCGCATGTTGCGGCGCTGCGGGAAGCATGCGCTGCCGCGCATCGGGAAGTACAGCGGTTTGCGGACCATGACGCTCATTTTGCCCATACGATGAGGGAGGTAGCATGGACGCCTCGGTGACCATTCTTGCCGGTGCAATTGCTACTTTGGGCGAAGCTTCTGGCGGCACCTACCACAAGCCGGCGTCGTTCGATCGATTATGTTCTCTGGCTGAGTGTTCGAAAACTCCCAATACTGGTCAACTTTTAGCGGCAGCCCAGGGGCCTAGTATGGCGGTATGTCCGGAAGAATTCACCACCCAGTTTCGTTCCAGTCTCACAAACGTCGTTGGTGATTTTGCTGGTAATGGGCTTATTCAGGGAATTTTTCGACTGGTGGATGATTGGGCTCGACATACCGAAACGATAAATGCTGTGGCAGCGGATGCTCATGCGGCAGTCACCGCCATTACCACCATGGGGCAGGAAGCCGAACATTCATGCGAACAGATGGCGACACAGGCGGCCAGTAGCGTGGATAAGGTGTGCGCCGCATTGGGTGGCGTCGATTCGGCGAATAACCCTCACCAATTTATGAAGCTAGTGGCACTGGGTGGCGCGGCTATCGACCATGCGATCACTGGGTCGTGCGGCGTGTATGAGCAGCGTAATTGCGGGATTGACAAGGTGCTCCATGGGCATGTGAATACGTTGGATCAGTTACATGATAGTGCTGCCACTCGCCCCGCATCCGTGGAGATGAGCAGCATCAGCAAGGCTGGTTACCATGATGGGTACGATATCGGTGAGGTGCCTGATATGGGGTAAATGGTGGCGGAATTACGGGCCGAGGTGCGGTTGGGTCTGCAAGCTGGTTTGGAGGCCGGGTTGCAGCAAGCACATCAGGCCTTTGGCGGGTTTGAACCCGACCCAACTACCCCAATGCATGATACTGGTGTGATTACGGTGCAGTCGGTGCCGACTACGCCAGACACGTCGGGGGTAGATGCGGGGGAGATGATAACTGCCTCAGGCGATGGCGGAGAACAGGAGACAGAACCTCACGAGGCCCCTGTCCCTGAAGCTGTCCCCGAAGCAATTCCAGATCCCCCACCTGCCCCTACTCCTGAGGCCGTCCCTGAGGTTGCTCCTGCCCCCATTCCCGAGGTGGCACCTGAGGTTGTCCCTGATCCACCACAGGCTGTCACGCCCATAGAGGCACAACAATGCGTTCCCCCAGCGCCACCACCACAGGAACCGCCGCCGACCCCACCGGTTGGTTTTCAACCACATAAGGCGGGTGCGTGGTCATGATGGATTATCAAGAGTTTGTGGATCAGTTTCGGCAGGAAACCGCCAGGCAAATGGCCGAGTTTGAGCGATCGCTAGCAATGGTTACCGATGAAATACAGGTGCAACAGCGATCTTCACGGTCGAATCCGGAGGTGAGTGCGTCGAAAAGCGGTGCGGTGCGGCGCCACCGGGGTCGGGTGAAGGGCATCCTACGTCGATGACAACTGGGCAAAATCTGCCTTTTCCAGCAGCTTCGAACCGGTGAACGACACCACATCGGCGGTGTGACGGAACGGAACCGGATTCTTCGCATAGGCGTCGGCTGCGGTAAAGCCTTGGTATTTTTTGTCCGAGCCCAAGGTGGCCAGCAGGAAACCGGTGATGAGCCCACACACTTTTTCCCGGACGCTTGCCTTTGTTCCTTGGCCGGTTACGAATTTTGCCAAGGGGTCGCGTGCTAAGGCGCTTTGGTCGGCACCGGTGATTTCTCGGTAGGCTACCTCGCCTTTCCATTTCGCTGCGATAGCTGCTGGGTTACCAAAATCGAGGACCGCATATTCCCCGGTACCTAGGATAAGTCCCGGCGCGGTGACTGAGGCTGCTGCGGCTTCCGCACTGGGGGTTACCGATGACGGATAGGCTGCCACGACTGCGCCCACATTGGGCCGGCCGGCCGCGGCCAGTACGGCTGCCCCGCCACCC
>CAJZGD010000264.1 GCA_915275065.1 uncultured Corynebacterium sp.
TGTGGTGTGCGCCGCGGGCGCGGCCCGGCGGGTGGCGTGGGAGAACTACAGCATGGTGGAGTGGGGGAAGGGCCGTCCCGAGGTGATGGCAAAGTTATTAGAAACCGAGTAACTCACCTGCGGATGCCCGTAGACTGGGATTATACAGAAACCAGCAGGTAGGGCAGTTAAAGTGCTACCGGTGCGGTGTTTGTCGTTCTTGTCCAACTGATTCGTGAGGAGAATTCACCCATGAGCCCCACCAATGTTTCCCACGCCGTGGATCGGGCGATTGCCCGGGCGGTTGCGGGCCAGCCACAATATGCGCCCTGCGTGGATGATTCGCTGGGATCGGCGCTGCCAGCCGAAATGCTGGCCAGCGATCAGGTGGTGCAGCGGGGAATCGCCCTGGGCCGGAAAACCTATAAGCTGCACGAGGATCGTTTTGGGGCGCACATGTGGTTGTTTTCGCTGACCTGGTCGGTGGCGGCACCATCGGTGGCGGCGATGGTGCTCACCGAGGAGATTCCCGACCTGGATTTGTCCTCCGGGTTGGTGTTTCACCGGGACGAGGGGGAGGGATATTGGTTTGGGTTTCGGCCGGGCCTGCGGGCGGAAAGCTATGTGGCGTCGGGCAGGCATGCGGGGGAAAGCTTCGCACCAATCATCGCAACGTTGTGCCGGGTGGCGAAGATGCGGCCGGCACCGTTGTGGGCGGTGGTGGCGGACGGGATGGTGCAGCCGGTGGTGGCGGCCGGTAATGATCATTTTGAGCAGGATCGGGCAATGACGGTGGCGTCGGCGATACACCAAGGGTTGCAGCAGGTTGCGGACGTTCGCCTCCCCCCATTGAGGTTTGAACAGGTTTGCGACGACCAGGTGGTGCCGGTGCGGCCGGGGGATGCGGAGCCCGACTATTTGGTGGTGCATCGCAGCAGCTGTTGCATGGTTTTTCATGGTGATGATGCGGGATATTGTGCCCCCTGCCCGCACGTGCCGAAAAAGAAGCGGATAGCTGGGATTATTGCGGCTGCTTCCCAGTATTAGCCCCAAGGGGTGGCGAAGTAGGTTAGTGTGTGCACTAGGGGTTACCACGCTGTGTAACCATAACCACAGTAATCACATGATTTTTTGAGGATGAGTGTCGTTATGACCTTCTTTGAGGAAATTGCCACCGCGTTGGATGCCGACGGAATCGAATCCCGGGTTCAAGGGGATACGCTTTTTGTGCCTATCACCTCAGAGGTGGAGATACAGTTCGTGGAAATTGACCCCCTCGTGCCGGCGGCAAACGTGTATATTGCCACCGCGGACGATGATTGGGATGCGGATTTCGAGGCGGTGCTGGTGTCCGTGGCGTTCTCGGTATCTGATGCGGTGCAGGCTGTGGCATCGCATATCGCCACCGACCAGGTGGTGACCCTGTTGGGGGATTTATTGGACGGCACCGATGAGCGCATAGCTGACCTGGAGTTTGTGCAGGACCATGAGGAAGACAATCGGGTGTCCGCCGCGCTGGGTGATAACACCAGCGTGACGGTGACGATTGAGATTGTCGAGGGCATTCCCACAGCAAAGGTGCAGTTTGATGCTGTCGACCCCGAGTTTGAGACCCACATGATGGAGGCGGAACGGCATTTTGCGGCCATGGGGGAGGTGCGGAAGCTCAGCAATAGGGAGGTCAACGCCAAGATTGAGGAGTATGCCAACAGCATCCTAGAAACCTGCACCGAAACCCTGGACCTGGGCTCCTTCACCGACTTCGATAAGCTTTTCGACGTCCTGTCGTTGGCGGCGGATCAGGCCGAATCCTGGGCGGAACAATTAGTGCCCCTCGACGACGATGATGACGACGAGCCGGACGTGTACGACCTCTTCGGCAAGGATGATGACGACGAATTCTTCTTCGACGACGATGACGAAGATGACGACGAGGAAGAATAACAACCACCCGGTTCTTCTCGACTGCGACACCGGCATTGATGATGCCCTGGCGCTCATCTACCTGGCCGGCCTTGCAGCCGCGGCAGAGGTGCAGCTTCGGGCGGTCACCACCACCGCCGGCAATGTCGACGCCACCCAAACCGCCCTCAATAGCGCCTACATTTTACGACTCTGCGGCCTGCCGAGCGTGCCGGTGGCGGCGGGCGCGCCAACACCCCTGGCGGTGCCGCTGGTCACCACCCCGGAAACCCACGGGCCGCACGGCCTGGGCTATGTGATTCCCCCAGAGACCAGCACGGACACGATAGCGGTGACCCCGGGGGAGCGGCCCGACACGGTTCCCGTGGGCGTGCCCGCCGCCGACACCGGGTGGGATGACCTGTGGCACGCCAACCGGGATGCCACCCTGATTATCACCGGGCCGGCCACAAACCTGGCCACCTACCTGCGCGACCACCCCGCTCACCAAAGCATTTACCTCATGGGCGGCGCCTACCTGTACCCCGGCAATACCACCCCCACCGCGGAGTGGAACATGTGGGTTGACCCCCACGCCGCCGCCGAAGTATTTCACGCCACCATTCCCATCACCGTCTGCCCCCTGGGGGTGCACTCCCAGCCCGTGACGGAAAGCATGCTGCTCTCGCCCGCCCTACTGGATGCCGCGTGCGATATTCTTGCCGCCGCAAACCACCCACTGGCTGAGGTTTTGCCAGACCTGCTGCGATTCTATTTCGAATTCCACCAGGCCATGGGGGAGGGCTACCAGGCCCAAATCCACGACCTCATCACCACCATGGTGGCCCTGGGCACTGTCGACTATGCCACCACCACCGTGGCCGTCGACGTGGAAACCACCTCACCCCTGCTGCGCGGCACCACCGTGGCCGACTTCAAGGGGCACTGGTCGGCGGAAACCACCGGCCAACCCGGCCGAAAACCCGTCGTCAAGCTGGTGACCGGCGTGGACCCGCAGCAGGCTTGGGCGGAGTTTTTCCGCAGTCTTCAGCTTTTGGCGTCGACGCCACCCATGCTTTAGGATGAGAACGACTCCGAGGTGACATAGGGGTTTAGTTCCGCATGCCCAATTAACAGGACGTGATACCCCCATGCCCGCACTCACCACCACCCAACGTATCCGCGCCACAGTAGGCGTTGCCGTCATCTTCGGAACCTGGTTCTATCTGGTTTTCACCCGCCCCACCGATTGGGAATCCGTCGGCGGTTCCAGCCCCGCACTCATCACCCTGGGCGGCTACGTGTTCGGCGCGATCCTGTTGCTATCGGCCAG
>CAJZGD010000265.1 GCA_915275065.1 uncultured Corynebacterium sp.
CCGCCGGCGGGTGCTATCGCTGGCGGCCGTGTGAATAATGCCGACAGCCTGGCATTGCTTATTTTGGGTGGGTCGCAATGCTCTGGCACGGTGATCGCTCCCGAATGGGTGGTGACCGCGAAACACTGTGTTCACCAGGGGAATTCCGCTATCTTCATTAAGAAGGAAAATTATCACCCCAAAGAGGCGATATTGCACCCCAAAAATGATTTGGCGTTGATTCGCCTGGATCGTCCGACGAGTGCCACCCCCACCCCATTGGCGACCTCGCACTTGCAGCCACAGGAGCGAGCAACTGTTGCTGGTTGGGGCGGTAACGAGTTCACGGGTGCGCTCATGGCCGACGCGGTGGTGCAGCGGCGGGTGCATAATCTGCCCGATCCGCTGGCTGGGGTGACAGTGATTGAGTCCCAGATTGAGCGGGGACGGATCCAATTGGGTGATTCCGGCGGCCCGCTTTTCGACGACCAAGGGAAGCTGGCCGGTGTGCAGTCCGCGGCTGCCGGCCCGGGGACGGTGGCATTCCACGTGCCGGTGACGGAGAATGCGGAGTGGATTTCCCGGCATGCGGGCATCCCCCAGCCGCAGGTGACGGATCAGCCCAGTGATGATGTGGATGCTGCGAAGTATCCGACGGTGGTGCCGCAGCCGCGGACCCCGGTGACCGGCAGCTCGGTGTTGGAGTCGGTGCTGAATTATGGCCTGGATTTGCGGTCTATCCCCATCCCCATGTCCAGCTAGTTTTTGATGATTCGGTGATACAGTGGGGTGGAATCCCACCCGAATTGCACCTGCGATACCTGGGTGGAGTACCCGCCCACGGCGTGATAGTTCCACAATGGGATGGACGGTAAGTCCCGAAATAATACCTCCTCGGCCTGATGATAGTAGCTGATCGCGGCCGTGGAGGTTTTTGCTTTGTCGCCGGCTGACACGAGGTCATCAAACTCTTCCGAGGTGTAGTCGCCGTTGTTGGCGCTGCCGCCGGTGGCAAACGAGGTGACCAGGAAGTTGCTGATGAGGGGGTAGTCGGCCTGCCAGCCGGCGCGGAATGAGCAACCAATGGTGTGGCGGGTGATATCGTTCCGCAGGGCCTTATAGTTGGGGTAGGGTTTCCCGACCGCATCGATGCCCAGGTTGTCTTTGAGTTGTTCGACCACGGCATCTACCCAGGCCCGGTGCCCGCTATCGGCGTTGTAGGCGATGGCGAATTCGCCAATATAGGGGGAAATGGCGTTCGCTTGGTCCCAGAGTTCTTTGGCTTTGGTGGGGTTATAGTGCAGCACCTGGTGGCCGGGGATGCTGGCGGAATATCCCTTGACGATGGGGGCGGTGAAATCGACCGCCGGGGTGTACACGTTGTTGTAAATACTGGTGGTGATTTCTTTCCGGTTAATGGCCATAGAGATTGCTTGGCGGCGCAGGTTTCCCTCTTCCCCGCTGAAATATTCCAGTTTTTGAGGGATGGTGATGGATTGGTTGACAGCGGTGGGTTGGTTAATCGCCCGATCCCCCAGGGTGGTTTCGAACGTCGAAAAGGCGTTCGGTGGCATGGTTTCTAACACATCTAATTTATTGGCCAGAAGATCCTGGTATGCTTGCTCGGCCGTGGGATAAATGATGAAGCGTAACCCGTCGTTGCGGCTTTTCCGGGGACCATCGTAATTGCTGTTGGTCAGCACCCGGATTTCTTTATCGTGTGCCCAATCCGCCAACGTGTAGGGTCCGTTGCCGACGGGGTGTTCGCCAAAGGCTGCCATGTTCTCAAACGCCACATCGGGCAGGGGGTAAAACGCAACATGCCCCAGTCGGTCGGGGAAATCCGCCAAGGGTTCGGCCAGTTCAATCGTGAAGGTGGTGTCGTTGATGATTGTCAGCCCGGTGAGCTGGCTACTGCCGTCCGCGTCGTACCCCTTGATCGGTTTGAAATAATTACTCAGGGCCTGTTCGTGGGTGACCGCATAATTCCAGGCTTTCACAAAATTATGGGCTTTCACCTCGGTGCCGTCGGCGAATCTGGTTTTCCGCAGCGTCACCGTGTAGGTGCGGTCACCATCGAAATCAATGGATTCGGCCACATCATTATGGGTTTTGCCGTCAGCATCGTAATACACCAGTCCGGCAAACAGGGCGGTGATAACTTTCGTGCCGCCGGTTTCATTGGTGTCGGCCGGCAGGAGTGGGTTTTGCGGCTCTGCACCCCACACGGTGATGAGCTTCCGGGGAACCTCGTCAACACTGTTGCGGCGCACCGCCGCGTGACAGCCAGTGAGCATAAGGACGGCAATGGTAATGGTGGCAAGGGTAGTCGCCACGGTGCGGATCTGATGATGTATCGGCATGACGCATTGACCTCCAGCAACGTAACACGTTACTCCACATAGTATGTGATGAAATCGTAGGCGCGGCGCACAACTTGCCCGGCATCCAACCCGGTAGTGTCGATCCGCAGCGTAGGGACGTGATCACCCAGATTTTGGGGCTGCACGGCATAATGGTGTCGTTCCTGCTCAGCCCACATTTCCCAATAGGGTTCATAATAGGGGTCGCGCCGTATGGCCCGCCGGTAGCGGGTTGATGAGTCGCCGGTAAGAATGATCGCCGCCACCTGGTGATCGCTTATCGACACGGCCCGCAGCGTTTCGCCGGTGACCGCACCCACACCCTCGATGATCTTCGCGCCCGGTGGGACCGGCACCCACTCCCCTGCCCGATCATTCTCCCAATCCCACCGGTAGTAGCCGGGATTGGTGGTTTTGAGAACACTGGTGGCAAGAATGTCAGACCCCGCGGCCAGGCCGGACCAGCCGGGATAAAAATCATCCATGTGAATCACAGGCAGCCGCAACAAGGCCCCCAGGCGAGTTGCGAGGGTGGTTTTACCGGAGCCGGAGGGGCCATCAACCAGCACAATCATGGTGTTTTAGGCCCCCAGGAACCGGAACGATCCACACCACACCGCAATGATGATGGACATGACCCCGGCGATAGCGCACGCCATCACCAGCAGGGTTTCCGCCCGCCCCCACCGGGATTCCCGCGCCCATGTGCGGGAAACATCCCTCCCGAAGCCCCGGGCCTCCATGGCGGTGGCCAGTTTCGTGCCCCGGCGCAGGGCCAAAACCAGCAGGCCAAACGTCATGGTCAGGGCACGCCGAACCCGATTACGCCCATCAAGCCCCCGCACCCGGCGGGCCCGCCGCACTGCCTCC
>CAJZGD010000266.1 GCA_915275065.1 uncultured Corynebacterium sp.
TCGACAACCAAGCCCGCCGGCAAACCTCCTTCGCCGAAGTGGAAGTACTCCCAGTGGTGGAAATCACCGACCATATCGACATCCCCGACTCCGAACTACGAGTCGACGTCTACCGCTCCTCCGGGCCGGGCGGCCAATCCGTCAACACCACCGATTCCGCCGTGCGACTCACCCACATCCCCACCAACATTGTTGTCACCTGCCAAAACGAAAAATCCCAAATTCAAAACAAAGCCTCGGCGCTACGCGTGCTCCAGGCAAAACTCCTGGAACGCAAGCGCCAAGAAGAACGTGCAGAGCTAGACGCCCTCGGCGCCGGCGGAAACGCATCATGGGGCAACCAAATGCGCAACTATGTGCTCCACCCCTTCCAAATGGTGAAAGATCTCCGCAC
Organism: uncultured Corynebacterium sp.; assembly: GCA_915275065.1. Taxonomy (GTDB): domain Bacteria; phylum Actinomycetota; class Actinomycetes; order Mycobacteriales; family Mycobacteriaceae; genus Corynebacterium. The sequence goes on from CAJZGD010000266.1 coordinate 395, forward strand.
CGGCTTCGAAGTGGGGGATCCCCAAAAAGTGTTAGACGGTGACCTTGATAAATTCCTCGAAGCAGGGATTCGGTGGCGCAAGGGACAACACACCGAAACCAAATAAAACCCCTGCAACACGAGTATCATGAGCCCCAACAATCACAGGGGCTTGGCTACAGTGGTCTAAGTGATCACCTTTGACAACGTCACCAAACTCTATAAAACCTCAACCCGCCCAGCACTCAACGAAATTTCGCTCACCATCGACAAAGGCGATTTTGTCTTCCTCATCGGCCCTTCGGGCTCCGGCAAATCCACCTTTCTCGAACTCATGATCCGCGAAACCAACGTCACCTACGGCGATATCCACATCGACGACTTCCATGTCAATAAACTCAAAGGCCGCCACATCAACAAACTGCGGCAAAAAATCGGCTACGTCTTCCAAGACTTCCGACTCCTCCAACAAAAAACCGTCTACGATAACGTAGCCTTCGCCCTGGAAGTCATAGGAACCAGAAAAGACAAAATCGCCCGCATCGTCCCCAACACCCTCGAACTCGTCGACCTTGCCGGCAAAGAAAACCGCTACCCCCACGAACTTTCCGGCGGCGAACAACAACGTGTCGCCATCGCCCGCGCCTTCGTCAACCGACCTCTCGTGCTGCTCGCCGACGAACCCACCGGCAACCTCGACCCCGAAACCGCCGACGGCATCATGGTCCTCCTCAACCAAATCAACCGCACCGGCACCACCATCGTCATGTCCACCCACAACGCCCGCGCCGTCAACGACATGCGCCGCCGAGTCATCGAACTCAAACTCGGCAACCTCGTCCGCGATGACGCCCACGGTGTCTACGGCGAAGCATAAAACCCACCAGCCACCCACACAAGCAGCACCCAAGAGAGGACAACCATGAGCTTCAACTTCGTCACCCGCGAAGCACTCCGAGGACTCGGACGCAACCTCACCATGACCATGGCGCTCATTATCACCACCGCCATCTCCCTCGCCCTACTCGCCACCGGCTTCCTCGTCACCACCATGACCGAACGCACCAAAGACATCTACCTCGACCGCGTAGAAGTCATGGTCCAATTCAACGACGACGTTTCCGCCAAGGACAAAGACTGCACCAGCAAAGAATGCACCGAAGTCCGCGACCTCCTCAGCAAATCCGATGGGGTAGCATCCGTCACTTTCCGGTCCCGCGAACAGTCCTACCAAAGGTACGTGGAACTCTTCCAAGAATCCGACCCACTTCTCGTCAAAGAAACCTCCCCCGATGCGCTCCCCGCAGCACTCCATGTCCGGCTCACTAACCCCCTCGACACCACACCCCTCGACCCCATCCGCCAATTACCCCAAGTAGCAACCATCATCGACCAAGTCGACGACCTCAGTGACGCCACCAGCAACCTTGACGCCATCCGCAACGCCACCTTCCTCTTCGCCGCAGTCCAAGCACTCGCAGCAATCTTCCTCATCGTCAACATGGTGCAGATCACCGCATTCAACCGCCGCCAAGAAACCGAAATCATGCGCATGGTCGGTGCCTCCCGCTGGTACACCCAAGCCCCCTTCGTCCTCGAAGCCATCATCGCAGTCCTCGCCGGCTCTATCCTCTCCGCCCTCGCCCTCTTCGCCGGAAAAATCTGGGTCGTCGATAAAATCCTCAAAGTCCTTTACGACTCCCAACTCATTGCCCGAGTCACCACCGCAGACATTTGGCTCATCACCCCCATCGTGGCACTCATCGGCATCGCCTTCGCAGCCATCACCGCCCAAGGCACTCTCCGCTGGTATGTCCGCAAATAGTGCAACCGCAAGCGGCAGGCGTCGAAAAGCTACAATGAAACAACTATGGCTAAAAAGAAGAAAAAAACCACAAACCTCAACCCCACCATTGCAACAAACCGCAAGGCCAGGCACGATTATAATATTTTAGAAACCTACGAATGCGGCATGGTGCTCGTTGGTACCGAAGTGAAATCCCTCCGCGAAGGCAAAGCATCGCTTGTCGACGCCTTTGCGACGATCGACGAAGGCGAAGTCTGGCTCCGCAACCTCCACATCCCCGAATATTCCCGCGGACATTGGACCAACCACAGCCCGCGCCGGGTTCGGAAACTATTGCTCCATCGACGCGAAATCGACACCCTCACCGGCAAAGTTCGGGACGGAAATAAAACCCTGGTGCCCCTGAGCCTTTATTTTAAAAACGGTCACCTGAAATGCGAACTTGGGCTTGCCCAAGGTAAGCAAGCCTACGACAAACGCCAAGACATTAAACGCCGCACCGAAGAACGGGAAATCGTGCGTGACCTCGGGCGTCGGGTGAAGGGAATAACCGGGTAACTTTGCGTGTTATAATGACTGAACTGGTTGGAAAGATGCACATCCCGCCGACTAGTACATGGGGTCGATTCAGGTTTCGACTACGAACATTACGCCAGGGGAAGCGTGCCGGTGCAGGCTAGAGACCACCGCAAGCGTCGCAGCAACTCATAAGCGCCGAGAACACTCAGCGCGACTACGCTCTCGCTGCCTAATACAGCGATACGCGTGTCTGTCAGACCGGAATCGTCCCTGGTCCGGACCCTGGCATCGACTAAGGGACTTGCCGCTTTATTTGGTTAACGAGGTACAGCGGGACTTTCATCGTTAACTGTGGCCCATCATCCAGGAGGGTTCGTCCGAGCTGGAGGGTCAGAGTAAAAGATCGTGCACGAACTGCGCACGGAGAAGCCCTGGCAACATGGCGTAGGACCCGGGTTCAATTCCCGGCGGCTCCACGTTTAACAGGACCCCCACGTACACCATGACGGGGGG